>QNYP01000057.1 GCA_003978675.1 Hydrogenothermus sp. | reverse complement strand
AGCTTTTTCTATTTCCCCCAAATTTACGTAGCATTGAGCTAATGTTCTATACCCTGCCCCTTCATCATCATGTAAAGATAAGTATTTAGTTAGATAAATAATAGCATTTTCGTAATCTCCTTGTTTAAAAAAAGCTCTTGAAAAAGACCCCAATAACCCATTGGGAAATTTTGGACTTGGTATGGAATATTTCAAACAAGGAGATTACGAAAATGCTATTATTTATCTAACTAAATACTTATCTTTACATGATGATGAAGGGGCAGGGTATAGAACATTAGCTCAATGCTACGTAAATTTGGGGGAAATAGAAAAAGCTATAGAGACTTATGAAAGAGGTATTCAACAAGCTACAAAATACAACCATCCTTCAATGGTTGAAGAATTTAAACAAGAAATAGAAACCCTAAAGAGTATGCTTTGAAAGTAGCTGTAATAAGATTTTCATCTCTAGGAGATATAATTTTAACAACTGCTGTAGTAGAGGCACTATATGATAATAATATTAAAGCTAGTTTTATAACACTAGATAATTTTAAGATTCTATTTGAAGAAGATTACCGATTAGAAAAGGTAATATCAGTAAAAAAGGATAAATTAAAAACTATAAAAGATATAAAAAATTTTGCAAAAAAACTTTCTGATTTTGATCTAATTCTAGACTTACATTCAAATTTGAGAAGCCTTCTAATTTCCATTTTTAGTGGTAGCAAAACCATAAGATACGATAAAAAATCTATTCAAAGGAGACTTTTAACAAAACCTTTTTTTAAAAAATTTGTAAACCTTGAAAATTTTTCTGTTGTTGATTCTTATTTAGATACTTTAAAGGCACTGAAGATAAACAACTTAGAAAAATATAAACCTAAAATAATAATTAGCAATAACGATAGACCTAATACTAATATTCCTGAAAACTTTATAGCAATAGGGACTGGGGCAAGATATAAAGGAAAAATTTACCCTTATTATAAGGAAGTTATTAACTTACTAAAAAAGGAAGGATTTAATATAGTTATATTAGGTTCAAAGGAGGATATAGAAAAGGATAAAAATATTTATAAAGATGTACTGGATTTACGGGGAAAACTCAGTATAAGAGAATCACTATATGTATTATCAAAAGCAAAATTAACGATAAGTAATGACTCTGCAATAGCTCATATGTCTAGGGCTGTTAATACAAAAGTTCTTATGATATACGGGGCAACGCATCCGTATTTTGGTTTTTATCCATTAAAGGATGAAGGAGATTATTTATTTGCTAATCTTCCTTGTCAACCTTGTGATTTACATGGTAAGAAAGAATGTAAATTTAAAAATTACAAATGTTTTGAAGAGATAAAACCAAAATTGGTAGTAGAAAAAGCTTTTAATCTTCTATAATTTTAACTATTACTTTTCTAGTTCTTGGACCATCAAATTCTGCAAAAAATATCCCCTGCCAGGTTCCAAGCATTAATTTGCCTTTATGTATAGGTATAGAAGCAGAAGTTCCAACTAAAATGGATTTAATATGTGCAGCAGCATTTCCTTCTATATGTTTATATCCATCTTCCCATGGAACTAATTTTTCAAGAGTTTGTTCTACATCCCATTTAACATCAGGGTCTGCATTTTCATTTATAAAAACCCCTGCAGTAGTATGAGGAATATATATGTAGCATATACCCTCTTCTATTCCTGACTGAGATACAATTTCTCTAATTTCTGCTGTTATATCTTCAAAATGTGTTCTTTTTTGAGTGTAAACTTCCAAGTATCTTATCATCACATTTTTCCTCTTTTTAAGGATAAACAATAAATAAATCTCTTAATATGTGTGTTTCTTCAAAACCTACCATAATGTTGAAATTTTGAACTGCTTGTGTAGATGCTCCTTTTCCTAGATTATCTATAGCAGAAATAATTACCGCCATATTTGTTCTTTCATCTTTTTCCACAAAAATATCACAGTAATTGCTTCCTACTATATTTTTTATTTGAGGAGGAGTTTCAATTAATCTTATAAATGGTTCATTATTATATAATTCTCTATAAATAGCTTTTAATTCTTCCTTACTTAAATCAGTTTCAAAAGAAACATTAGAAATCATCCCTCGGGATACTGGAAGTATATGAGGAGTAAATCTTACTTTTATATCCTTACCTATAATTTGTTTTATCTGGTCTTCCATTTCTGGAATATGTCTATGATTTAAAGGAGAATAAGCATAAGAGTTTCCAAAAGCTTCCGGATAGTGAAACTGCTGTTTTAAACTCCTTCCTGCTCCAGATATACCTGATAGGGCATTTACAATAATATTTCCTTTGACAATTTTATTTTTTAATGAAGGATATAAAGCTAAAAGTGTAGCTGTAGGATAACATCCGGGATTCGCTATTAAATTTGCACTTTTTATTTTTTCCCTATGTATTTCAGGAAGTCCATAAACTGCCTTTTCTAATAAATCTGTATATTTATGCTCAAATTTATAAAATTTTGGATACAAAGATGCATCTTTTATTCTATATGCTGCAGACAAATCTATTACTTTTTTTCCATTATCTATTAATTCTTTCGCAAGCTGTAATGATGGTTCGTGTGGAAGGCAGAGAAAATAAAAATCTGATGAATTTTTATCTAACTCACTTACGAATTTTAGATTTTCAAACTTACTTCCAATAAAAAAAGGGAAAACCTCTTTTAAGGCTTTCCCTTCGTATTGTCTAGATGATATTTCAACTATTTCAACTTCTTTATACTTTAAAAGTATCCTTAAAAGCTCAACTCCTGTATATCCAGAAGCTCCAGCAATAGATACCTTAATAGACATATATTAACGCTTAGACCATCTGTATTTAGCTCTAGCACCCATTTGTGCGTATTTCTTACGCTCTTTAACTCTAGCATCTCTAGTCATTAATCCTGCTTGTTTTAATGCAGGTCTAAGTTCTGGATTGTATTCTACAAGTGCTTTAGCTATTCCATACATTAAAGCTTCTGCTTGAGCAGGTTTTCCACTTCCCTTTACTGTTGCATAAACATCAAATTTTCCTAATGTTTCTGTTATAACAAAAGGTCTATTTATTTTAGCCATTAAAATATCTCTTTCAAAATAGTCCTTAGCTTCCCATTCTTTCCCTGAAGAACTTTTTACAACAATTCTTCCAGAACCACCAGGTAATATCCAAACTCTAGCAACTGCTTCTTTCCTTCTACCTGTTCCGTATTTTGCAGTTTTAGGGTCTACTTTTATAGTTTTAGCTCCCAAATTGTTTACCTCCTAGCGTTAAAAGTTTTTCCACATAGACACAAATTGGTCTACTGGCTTAGGATTGTGTGCTTGGTGCTTATGCTCTGTCCCTGTATAAACTTTGAGTCTTTTCATAAATCTTTTTTGAAGTTTATTTTTAGGAAGCATCCTTTCTACAGCAAGTCTAATAACTTCCTCTGGTTTGTGTTCCAACATCCATTGTAGAGTTCTAACCTTTAATCCACCTGGTCTGTTTGTGTGCTTTTGATAAAGCTTATCTGTTAATTTTTTACCTGTAACTTTAATTTTGTCTGCATTTAAAACTATTACATAATCCCCTACATCCATGTCAGGCTGGAAGTAAGGCTTGTGTTTACCCCTTAAAATATTTGCTATTAAAGTTGCAAGTCTCCCTAATGTTTTTCCTGATGCGTCAACTACGTACCATTCTCTTTTTATCTCCTCTACTTTTGGGCGATAAGTTTTCATATACCAGCACTCCTTCCTTATTTTTACAGTATTACAGAAAGAATATTATCTTATATTTAAGAGTTTATGTCAAATTTTGCTAGATTAACTTTTTTAAAGCCTCTTTTATACGATTTATTCCCTCTTTTATATTTTCCATAGAGGTAGCATAAGACATCCTAATATAACCTTCAGCTCCAAATGCTGAACCAGGAACAACTGCTACTTTTGCTTCTTCAAGGAGATAACTTGCAAAATCTATATCACTTTTTATATCTCCTTTTATATAGCTTGAAATATTAGGAAATACATAAAAAGCTCCTTCTGGTTTTATACATTTAATTCCTTCTATGCTGTTTAACTCCTCTACTATGTAGTCTCTTCTTTTTCTAAACTCCTCCCTCATCATTGCAGGAAATTTACCTTTATCTTTTAAAGCTTCTAACGCACCATATTGGGCAAAAGAAGTTGGATTTGAAACTGTTTGTCCTTGCATTGTTGCTATAGCTTTTGTGTAAATCTCTGGAGCTGCCACCCAGCCAAGTCTCCAACCTGTCATGGAATAGGATTTTGAAAATGCTCCAACTGTGAATGTAATATTTTTTACTTCTTCTCCTAGAGAAGCAATAGATACATGTTCTTCATCGTAAGAAAACTCTTCATAACATTCATCAGAAATAATTAAAATATTATTCGCAACACAAAAGTCTGCAATTTTTTCAAGCTCTTTTTTTGGTATCACTGCACCAGTTGGATTAGATGGAGTATTTATAACAACTGCCTTTGTATTTTCTGATAAATTTTCTTCTAAAATATCCACAGTTAAAACAAAACCATTTTCTTCACTTGTCATAGGTGTAATTGGAATACCATCGCATAGTTTTATCTGCTCTGTGTAAGAAACCCAGTAAGGGGCAGGAACTATAACTTCATCCCCAGGATTTAGTATCACAGAAAATATCTCATAAAGACCCATTTTGGCTCCAGGGGTTATAACAACTTCTGAAGGTTTACAATCTATTTTGTTTTGCTCTTTTAGTTTTTGTGCAACAGCATCTCTTAACTCTGGAATACCTGCTGATGGTGTATATTTAGTTTTTCCTTCTTTTAAAGCTTTTATTGCTCCTTCTTTAACAAAGTCTGGAGTATCAAAATCTGGTTCACCTGCGCCAAATCCAATAACATCTATCCCTTGTTTTCTCATTTCATTTGCTTTAGCAGTTATAACAAGTGTAGCAGATGGTTTTACTTTTTGTATTCTCTTTGATAGTTGCATTTACTACCTCTGTTTCCTAATATCTTATATGTAGTATGACATAATTTATTTTTTTATTAAAGAGGGTTTACTGGCCTATATAGAAAGTAAATCTACTACCTTTTCCTATTCCTTTGCTATAAACTTTTATTTTACCTCCTAAAAGCTCAATATATTTCTTCGTTATAGATAAACCTAGTCCTGTTCCTTTGTATTTCTTTTGTAAAGGATTTTCTAGCTGTGTAAAATCTTGAAATAGCTTTTCTAAATTTTCTTTTTCTATACCTATTCCTGTGTCTCTAACAGATATAAATAATCTATCACATATTTTTTTTACTTTAATGGTAATTCCCCCTTCTTCTGTAAACTTTACTGAATTAGAAAGTAAATTTAGTAAAATCTGCCTTAAAAGTTTAACATCTGTTTTAAAAGATAGATTTTCATCAATATAAGCTTTTAAATATATTCCTTTTTCATTTGCCATCGCTCTAACTATATTTAATGTATCGTTAACAACAGAATATATGTTCGTATTTATTTTATTGACTTCTAATTTTCCAGCTTCAGCTTTAGAAAAATCTAAAATGTCATTTATAAGTTCCAGTAAATGTCTTCCAGAGGTTTCTATATTTTTTGCAAGTTCTCTATATTCTTCTGGTATATCTTCCGCCATCTGGAAAAATTGAGCAAAGCCAATTATAGAGTTTAAAGGAGTTCTTAGTTCATGGGACATATTTGCTATAAATGCAGATTTAGCTTTTGAGCTTGCTTGAGCCCTTATTAATAACTCCTTCCTTTCAAGCCATAGATTAACAAAAGTAGCTATGGATTTCAAAAATTTTTCTTCTTCTTTAGAAACATTTCCATCTATTTTAAAATATAAAAAGCCTTTACTTTCTCCAGTATCTATCCTTACATTGATAGCATTATCTATTTTGTTTATACTAAAACCTAATTCAAGTATATGCGGAAAATCTTTTAATTGGTAGTTAACTATCTGGAATACTTCTTCAACATTTTCTGCTTTCATAATCTTATTAAAGGTTTCTGTTAGTTTTAAAAATAACTTTAACCTTTCTAAACTTTCTCTTTCTAAGGATTTAAAAGCTCTATTTATTTCATTTATCATCTGATTAAAGGCATCTGCAAGAATTTGTATCTCATCATCTGTTTTTATAGATACCGTTTTAGAGTAATTTTTCTTTTTGATTATAAAATTAACAAAATCTGTGAGCTTTTCCAATGGGTTAGTTATTCTTTTAGCAAGAAAAATAGAAGTAGCTAAAATAATTAAAATGTCAAACACAGAAAGCGTAAGTAGTATTCTATTAAGTTCATATATCGGTTTAAATAAAAAGTTTTTATCTACAGCAGACAAAATATACCAACTATCTCTAAAAAATGAGTTTTCTAATCTTTTAAAAACTAAAATATATTTATCCTGTAGCAGTATACCTTCTTTTCCTATAACCTTATCAAAAAGATTAGAATTTTTACCTATAACAAAATTTTTTGTTTTATTAAAAATTAAATCAAACTTTTCTGGTTTGTCTATTATGAAATTGTTAAAATTATCAACAAAATAAAGAAAAGCCAAATATCCTACCAGCCTATTCTTATCAAAAGATGCATATATAGGAGCAGAAAATTTCAGAAAATATTTATCAAACCATTTTAATGTGTGTAAATCTGTAAAATTATCTTTTAAATAAGGTAAATGTAAATTCTTACCTATTAAATTTTTATAAGAAGAAGCTATAACCTTTCCGTTTCTATCTGTGCAGAATATGATACCTTTTACTGTTAAATTTTCACTA
This sequence comes from Hydrogenothermus sp., assembly GCA_003978675.1. GTDB lineage: Bacteria > Aquificota > Aquificia > Aquificales > Hydrogenothermaceae > Hydrogenothermus. Next base: position 4,915 of record QNYP01000057.1, on the reverse strand, counting down.
ATTTTGTCTAAAAAGCTTTGAACTCTTTTGTCAATATCACTTACGATTATATCATCAAAAACTTGAAATTTAGCCCAAAGAATTACTTGTTTTTGGATACTTTCCAAGTCTTTATTAATTACCTTTGAAAGAAAATCAGATTGTCTTTTTAAATCTTCATACACATTTTGAGTAAGTTTACTTTTTCCTATTTCTAAAGAAACAAATGCAAATATCAAAAATGGAATTAAACTAACAGCAAGTATAGCTATCGCAAATTTAAGTTTTAGGCTTTTTTTAACAATTTTCATCAAATATTCTTTTAAATTCTTCGTGATATTCCTCAAACACTTTTAATACTTTAGGGTCAAAATGAGAAGGATTTGTTCTACCATCTCCCTCAAGTATTATTTTCTTTGTTTCCTCATGAGTAAAACCTTTTTTATAGGGCCTATCACTTCTTAAAGCATCATAAACATCCGCAAGAGCCATAATCCTAGCAGATATAGGTATTTCTTCTCCTTTTTTACCATAAGGATATCCTGTTCCATCCCATTTTTCATGATGATTTAATGCTATATCTGCTGCCATATTTAATATTTCCGATTTAGAATTTTTAAGAACGTTGTATCCATAAAGAGTATGTTTTTTCATAATTTCCCATTCTTCAGATGTAAGTTTACCTTGTTTTAGTAAAATGTTATCAGGAACACCCACCTTTCCTATGTCATGCATAGTCGATGCGTAAAAAATGTACTCTACAAATTTTTTATCCATTCCTAGTTTTTCAGCGATAAACTTGCAATATAAACTGACTCTTTTTATATGCTCTCCTGTTTCAGGGTCTCTAAATTCAGCTAAATTAGAAAGCCTTTGTATTGTATCTTTATAGGCAGAATCTATTTCCTCAAAAGCTTTTCTTAATTGCTCGGTTCTCTCTCTTACCTTTTTCTCTAGTGTTTCATTATAGTTTTTTAGAAAATCATGATAATTTTTTATCTGTATATGGTTTCGTATTCTTAAAAGAAGTTCCTGTGCATCTACAGGCTTTGTTAGGAAATCATTAGCTCCTTTTTCTATACCTTTTAGTTTTTCTTCTCTTTCACTCAAAGCAGTGAGAATTATAACTGGTATATGCTTTGTTCTTTCATCATTTTTTAATATTTCTGTAGCAGTAAAACCATCCATAACTGGCATCATTATATCCATTAGAACTACATCAGGTTGTTCTTCCAATATTTTGTCTATTCCTTCTTTTCCATTCTTTGCTTCTATTGTTTGATACCCCTCTTTTCTCAAAATAACTTTAAATAAAAGTCTATTCTTATCATCATCATCTACTATTAGAATTTTTGCTTCTCTTTTTTGCATAGTCTTATTCCTCAGTTTTAATTATTTTCAATACTTTTATATTTTCTTTATTTTTTAACTTTTCTTTACTAACATATCCAATAGCACCATCTATATTTTGCACAAACTTTATAACACTTTCTTGAGAAGACATAACTAAAGGAGGCTTTACTCCTTTAAAATACATTTCATTCCAATAAAGGTTATATTCTTCTTCATCCATACCTAATATGCTTTCTTCAAAAAATTTTCTAATTTTTGATGAACTTTCTAAGTTTACCGGTATAATTTTTTTCCCATTTATAAAAAATCTTTTTTTAAGAAAAATATTTTTTATCTGATTTTTACTTAGACTACGTATTGGAAAACTTTTTCCAGCAATAACAGCTATTTCTTCCGCTTTCAATATACATATTGTTAAAAAGCTAACTAATAAACATTTAGCTAAATTCTTCATCTAAAATAGCACCGACAAAGAAGTTAATATTCTATTGCTCCATTCATTAAATCTACCTTCTTTTAACTCGTTATAAGTTCTTATATACTCCACTTTTATTGAAACTGGATATATAGGTCTAAAGTTATAGCCAATTACGTAATTCTTTTGATTTTTTCCATCTGAGAAGTCCTTAAAAAGTTCAATCCTTCCTATTAGGTAATTTTTTGGCATAAATCTCCACACACCTTGGAGATAGTATGAATATTTTGAGTATTCTGGTAAATTCCCTAATTTATCTCTAGAATAAAAATACTCCAAAGTTAGTTCATATTTTTTCTTTTTTACATTCATATTAAACCCAACAAATCTTACCTTCTCATTATTTTCCTTCTTTTTCAAAAATCCACCTGTTATTCCAAAAGCAGAGTTTTCCCAGAAAAACTTTTTCAACTGAAAAGCATAAAAATCTTTTGTAATTACACTGTTGTTATCTCCATTTATCTGTTTACCTGCTTGAATAACAATATCGTAAGACCATGAATCGTCCTGTATTGGTAAAAATCCAAAAGTTCTAATTCCTGTTATAAATCTTGGATAAAATTCAATGGAAGTTACTGGATTTGATGTTGTCCACCTTAAAACAATTACATATATAGGATTCCAGTATCCAAGTGGAGTAATAAATCTACCTATTCTAAATTTCAAATAATCATTGTGAATATAATTCAAATAAAGACGATTTATTTCTATTTTTCTTAGTGTAAAATCTCTATTTTCTTCTTTATTACTAGCCCTTACGAATATATCCTTAAATTCCAATTCAGAGAAGAATTTAAGCTTTTCATTAAGATTCCAGAACCCTAAAATTGCAAACTCTTCAAAGTTAAATTTCTTATAATTATTATCTAGAGAATGTTCATATATAAAAGCAGAATATCCCCCTATAACTACATCATTTATTTTAAATCCCCTTCCGAATTTATATTCAAAATCTTTAGAATAAGAAAAGTTAAAAATGTATAAGAAAATAAATATAAAGAGAATAAAATTTCTCCCCGCCAAAATAACAGCCTCTATAAAATTTATTTTTTTTTCTGTAAATTTTAATTTAATTTTCGGAAATTAAGTATATTTAAATTAATTTCTTAATCCTATTTACCATTAATGTTCCACATCCCCCTATTTTTCTTGTTCTGTATTTATTTGAAAGTGTAATTTTTATACCTTTGGATTTTAGATATAGGAAAGCAGTTTCATACTCTTCATCTGTTGTTGTTTTGTAGTTTATTCCTTCAATTTCATTATATTTAAGTAAAGAAATTGAAACTTCTAGTCTTTTTGCTATCTCTGCTAATTTATCCAGTTCCTCTTTTGTATCATTTTCTCCTGATATTAAAAGATAAGCTATACTATAAAGCTTTTTCTTTCGTTTTGAAAGTGGTTTAATATGCTTTTCAAATATAGATAAGATTTTTTCAATAGTTTCACTATGAGGAATTAATTTTTTTCTTTTTTCTTCAAAAACTGCATGTAAAGATAATGTAATTCCGTTATGCGGAAGATTTAACATTTTTTCAAAATTTCTCGTTGGAAATCCTGTTGTGTAAAAGCTAACTTTCAATCCTTTTTCTTTAAAATACCAAAATGCTCTTTCTACATTGTCCCAATTTAAAAGTGGTTCTCCTATACCTGCAAATGTTATGTTTGTAATATTTTCTTTATAAGGTAAAACTTCATACTCATTTATAATCTCTTCAAACTTTAAATTTCTAATAAGTCCATACATACCTGATGCACAAAAACTACATCTAACAGGACAACCTATTTGAGATGATACACAAAGAGTATTTCCTCTGTAAAAAACTGCTTCTATAGTAGAACTATCTTCTGTTTCAAGCTCAAATAGTTTATTTAATTCATCTGTAATAGTTTCTTTAAGCTTTAGCATATTTCCTCCTTGATATAATTCCTAAACTTAAAATAAATGTATTTATAAAAAATGCAATTATTGCTAAGATAGTAGTTCCATCAAACCAAAACTTCGTTTATATCCCAAGTATCCAAAACGATGTAATAATAACTGCAAATACAAATAAAACTTTGTTTATCATACAACTTCCTTTAAAGCCTCTATAAAAGCATCATTTTCTTCAGGTTTTCCTACAGAAACCCTCAAACAATTTGCCATATTTGGTAAATGGGACATATTTCTTGTTAAAATTCCTTTTTCTATTAATTTTTTGTGAACCACATTTGCATCTTCCACTTTTATTAGATAAAAATTAGCATCAGAAGGGAAAACTTTTACAGAGCTTATAGTTTTTAGTTTATTTAAAACCCTTTTCCTTTCTTGTTTTACTATATTTATCTTTTCTTCAATTTCTTTTTTACCTTCTGTTAAAACAATCTTAGCAATTTCTACCGTTGGATAAGTAATATTAAAAGGTGGTCTGATTTTATCTATTATTGAAACAGTTTTTTCATCTGCAATTAAAACTCCAAGCCTTATACCTGCAAGTCCTATTTTAGATAATGTTCTAATTACAACAATGTTATTATCTGGCTCTAAAGCTTCTTTTAAAAAACTTTCTTTATCTGAAAAATTTATATATGCCTCATCAACAACTGTAAAAATGTTTTTAGAAGCTGTGTATTTTATTAGCTCTTTATCAAAAGAATTTCCAGTTGGATTATTAGGAGATGCAAAAAATGCTATGTGTGGTTTTTTTAAAATTGCTTCATCTAATTTTTGTTTGTCTAACTTAAAGTCTTTATCTAATAAAAATTCTGCTTTTGGTCTATTTATTATATCTGCAGAAACCTGATACATAGGAAATGTTGGAACTGGATACATAACAGGAGATTTTAAATTGCCTACAGCTTTTATTAGTATGTCTATTAATTCATCTGATCCATTTCCAACTGTTATATTTTCAGGAGAAACCCCATAAAATTGAGCTAAAACTTCCTTTAGCTCCTTATATGTTGGGTCTGGATATCTTTCAAATGGTATTTCTGAAATTACTTTTGCAATTCTCTCTCTTAACTGTTTAGACAGACTAAATGGAAGTTCATTTGAAGAAAGTTTTATTTTGCAAGGTGTAGTTTCTGTCTTATATTCCTTAAAACTTTTAAACCTGTTCAAAA
>QNYP01000056.1 GCA_003978675.1 Hydrogenothermus sp. | reverse complement strand
ACATGTCCTTTTCTAAAACCTTTAATTGAAACATTTTTTGATATTTCTTTAATAGCATCTTCTACATAATTTTTAATATCTTCTCCACTATCTTCAATAGTTAAAATTCTAACTAAAACTTTTAAGGAGTGGCAAAAGAATGAATGTAGCAGTAGAAGAAAAAGGTTTAGTTAGAATTTTAACTATTGAAGATAGTGGAGAAGATATTAAAAATTATGTAGAAGATGCTATTAAAGAAATATCAAAAAATGTTTCAATTAAAGGTTTTAGAAAAGGACATGTTCCTAAATCTATTGTAAAAGCAAGATACAAAGATGCAATAAAAGGAGAAGTAGTTAGAAAATTCATAGAAGAAAAATTAGAAAACATTTTGGAAGAAAAAAATTTAAAACCTGTTTCTCCTGATTTAGGATTTGGAGACATAAATTTAGAAGGTGATGACAAAATAACATTTAAAATAACTTTTGAAGTAGCCCCAGAATTTGAGTTAAAAGATTATGAAGGTCTTGAAATACCGATGATTAAATATGAAGTTACAGATGAAGATGTAGAGAAAACTATTCAAAGATTATTAGACCAAAATGCTACTTATGAAACAGAAGATAAAGAAGTTGAAGAAGGAGACCTTATAAAAATAAAATACAGCATCACAGATGAAGAAGGAAACAATGAGACAGATGAACTTGAAGTAGTTGTTGGAGCAAATCAATTAAGAAAAGAGATTGAAGATGAAGTAAAAGGCAAAAAAGCAGGAGATAAAATTCATTTAGAAAATGTTCCTTTATACGACGAAAAAGGAGAAGAAATAGGTAAAGCTACTGTAGATATAGAAATACTTGAAGTTAAAAAGAAAAACTTACCAGAGTTTAATGATGAGTTTGTAAAACAACTTGGTCTTGGAGAAAATGTAGAAGAAGCTAAAAAGAAAATAAAAGAAGACTTAGAAAAACAGGTAAAAGAAGCAAAAGAAGCAGAACTTTACCAAAAGATAATTGATGAAATTGCAAAACAGTATGATTTTGAAGTTCCAACTTCTTTGGTTAAAGCAGAGCTTGAATTCTTAATTGATAACTACTTAAAACAACTACAAAGCCTTGGGATAAAACCAAACCAAGATATGATTACTGCTGTTGCACAAGGGCTTGAAGCTACCGCTGTTAAAAATGTAAGAGTAATGTTTGTTTTAAATAAAATTGCAGAGAAAGAAGGAATAGAAGTTACAGAAGAAGAAATAGACAAAGAGATTGAAAAAATAGCAGAAAGCTACAATGCACCATTTACGCAGGTTAAAAGCTATCTGGAAGAAAATGGACAAATTGCAAATATAAGATATGAAGTGTTAAAGAAAAAAGTTCTTGACCTTATTAAAGAAAAGGCTAATATTGTAGAAATGACTAAAGAAGAATATGAAGAAAAATACGGAAAGTTAGAAGAGCAAACAGAAGAAACTCAAGAAGAAGCTAAAGAAACTACCGAAGCAAGCAAAGAAGAAAACCAAAAATCGGAGGAAAAATAATGAGTAATAATGACATAGATAGAATCGTAAGCCAGTTAGTTCCTATTGTTGTTGAACAAACTCCTAGAGGAGAGAGGGCTTACGACATCTATTCTAGACTTTTAAAAGATAGAATTGTTCTACTAGGGTTTCCAATTGACGACCATATTGCAAACTTAATTGTTGCACAGCTTTTATTTTTAGAATCAGAAGACCCTGATAAAGACATTTATCTTTATATAAATTCTCCTGGCGGAGTTGTTACCGCTGGGCTTGCTATTTATGATACTATGCAATATATAAAGCCAGATGTTGTTACAATCTGTATGGGACAGGCTGCATCAATGGGAGCATTTTTACTTGCAGCTGGAACAAAAGGAAAAAGGTATGCCTTACCAAGCTCTAGAATAATGATTCACCAACCTTTAGGAGGCTTTCAAGGACAGGCTACAGATATAGAAATCCACGCAAAAGAAATTTTAAGGTTAAAAAAATATCTAAATGAAAAACTTGCAGAATTTACAGGCAAACCTGTTGAAAAAATAGAGCAAGATACAGAAAGAGATTACTTTATGTCTGCGTATGAAGCAAAAGAATACGGCCTTATAGACAAAGTCTTAGAAAGAAGAGGTAGTTAATGGCAGAAAAAAGATGTTCCTTTTGTGGTAAAACTCAAAGCGAGGCAAAGGTTCTAATAGAAGGTCCCGATGGTATTCATATATGTGATGACTGTGTAAAACAGTGTGATTTGCTTATAAAAGAAGAGTTAAATAGTGAAGAAAAGATACAAGAAGAATTAGATAAACTTCCTTCACCTGCGGAAATAAAAAAGAAATTAGATGAATACGTTATCGGGCAAGAAAGAGCCAAAAAAATTCTATCTGTTGCTGTTTATAATCACTACAAAAGAATACTATCTAAGGAAAAACTCCAAGATGATGATGTAGAACTTGAAAAGAGTAATATTTTACTAATAGGGCCAACAGGCTCAGGAAAAACATTACTTGCAAGAACTTTAGCAAGAGTTTTAAATGTTCCATTTGCAATAGCTGATGCTACAAATATAACAGAAGCTGGATATGTTGGAGAAGATGTTGAAAGTATCCTTGTTAGATTAGTTCAAGCTGCAGATTATGACATAGAAAAAGCACAAAAGGGTATTATTTATATAGATGAAATAGATAAAATAGCTAAAAAATCTGGAGAAAATCCTTCTATAACCAGAGATGTTTCAGGAGAAGGTGTTCAACAGGCACTACTTAAAATACTGGAAGGAACAATAGCAAATATACCTCCACAAGGAGGTAGGAAACATCCTCACCAAGAGTTTATACAGATAGATACAAGTAATATTTTATTTATCTTAGGTGGAGCTTTTGTAGGTCTTGAGGATATTATCAGACAAAGAATTGGTAAAAAAGGTATAGGTTTTACAAGTGATATAAAATCAAAAGAAGAAGAAGGAAATATTCTCCATCAGGTTCAAGTAGAAGATTTAATTAAGTTTGGTTTAATCCCAGAATTTGTTGGAAGAATTCCAGTGATTGCTGTTTTAGATGAACTTGATGAAGATGCCCTTGTTAGAGTTTTAACAGAGCCTAAAAATGCTCTTATCAAGCAGTATAAAAAATTACTTGCTATGGACGGAGTAGATTTAGAGTTTACAGAAGATGCTATAAGAGAAATAGCAAGAGAAGCTATAAAAAGAAAAACAGGGGCTAGAGGTTTAAGGGCTATCGTTGAGGAAATAATGCTTGATGTTATGTATGAAATTCCTCAAAAGAAAGGAGTCAAGAAGGTAGTAATAGATAAAGATGTTGTTCTAAAGAAAAAACCTCCTGTTTTAGTTTACGAAAAAGCAAGTTAATATGAAAATAAAAAAAGTTCAATTTATTAAAAGTGCAGTTCATCCAAAAGACTATCCACCTCCTGACAGGGTAGAAGTTGCCATTGTTGGGAGGTCTAATGTTGGAAAATCTTCTCTAATAAATGCAATTTTCAATAGAAAAATTGCAAAAGTAAGTTCTAGTCCTGGTAAAACAAGACTTATAAATTTCTTTCTCCTTAATGATAATATGTATTTTGTAGACCTTCCAGGATATGGCTACGCTTCTGTATCCAAAAAAGAAAAACAAAAATGGAAAAAGATGATAGATGACTACTTTAAAACCAGACAAAATCTAGGGCTGGTTATTTTACTTATTGATAGTCGCCACAAGCCTACTGTATTAGATAAAGTAATGAAAGATTATCTAGAAAATTTAGGGATACCTTATATCGTTGTTGCGACAAAAATGGATAAGCTAAACCAAAGTGAAAAGGCAAAAGCTAAAAAAATAATAAAGGAAACTTTAGAATTACCTGATAATGTTCCAATCATCTTAACTTCTTCAAAAGAAAAAACCAATATTAATAAAGTAGTAGATACAATTATAGAAAAACTTGGATTAGAAGAAAATTAATCCTTATACAAAAATCTACTTTCTGTTCCTTTTAATAGCCTTTCTATGTTAGATGAATGCTTAAAAACTATTAAAATTGAAGAAAGCAAAACTGCTTTTGTTAAGTATAAATCCCCTACTAAGTAAAAAATCATTACCCATGATAAAGATGCAGAAATTATAGAAGCAAGAGAAACATATCCAGAAACTAAAAATGTTCCAAGCCAGACTAAAAATGTTATTAAAGCCACTTTTCCAGAAACAGCAATTAAAACCCCAAACCCAGTTGCTACACCTTTTCCACCTTTAAATTTCATAAAAATGGAAAAGCAATGACCAACCACTGCAGTTAACGCTACAATTGCTATATGTTTTGTATCAAAAAATAAATATTTCGCATAATAAACGGGAATAAATCCTTTAAGCAAATCCAAAATTAGAACCAAAATACCTGCTTTTTTTCCTATAGTCCTTGTTACATTAGTGGCACCAATATTTCCACTTCCTTCTTTCGTAATATCTTTACCAAAAAGTTTACCAACTACATATCCAAAAGGAATAGAAGCAAGCAAATATGTAAAAGCTATGTATCCAATAAATTGCCAATCCATTTTTTACTCTTTTAATAGTTTTAAATACTCAAATGCTGAAATATATGCTACCACAATAGAAATCCATATAAGTATGCTCCCTACAAATATTTGGTTTATTGCAAGTAGGAATATTCCTGCCATCTGCAATGAGGTTTTAACTTTTCCTGAAAATGACGCTGGAACTACTATTCCTTTATTAACCATAACACTTCTAAGCCAAGTAATAATCATTTCTCTAGCTACAATTAAAAAAATAACAAAAGAAGAAATAAAATGTTTTTCAACAAATACAGCTAATGCTGATATTGTAAATATTTTATCTACAGCTGGATCTAGTAGTTCGCCATGTTTGGTAACTTTTTTTAACTTTCTGGCAATTATACCATCCAACCAATCTGATATGATTACCAAAATTACCACAAAACCTGATATTATGTACCAGCCTTTTAAAACAGAAAAAATTAAAACAGGAGTAAAGAAAAGACGGGAAAGGGTAAAAAAATCCGCTATTCCCAGTCTCAATTAATATCGCCACCTTTTTTCTTTCTTCTAAGGTAAGGAGGAAAATCTAAATCTGAGTATATTGTTTCATTTATAGGAGGCTTTTTAATAATTTCTTCTTCTTTGGTTTCTGGTTCATCTTGCTTTGTAAATTTTCTACTTATAGTTTTTCTTGTTATCACCTGTTTCTTTCCTTGTTCTTTTTCTCCTTCAAAATCTGTGGCTACAACAATCAGTCTTATTTCATCTTCCGCTTCGTTATCTATAGTAGCTCCAAAAATAATCTGGCATTCTTCATGAGCAGCTTCTTTAATTTGAGAAATAGCCTCATTTAATTCCGTGTAAGAGAGTTCTGGGCTCATTTCTACATTGACAAGTAATCTTTTTGCACCTTTTATAGAAGTTCCTTCAAGTAGTGGAGAAGTTGTAGCATCTTTCACTGCATTCTCTATTTTACTTTTTCCTGTTCCACTTCCTATTCCTATTAACGCTTTTCCACCACCTTCCATTATTGTTTTAACATCAGCAAAATCAACATTAACAAGACCTGGTTTATAAATAATATCAGTAATTCCCCTTACTGCTCTATATAAAACATCATCAACAAGTTTAAATGTTTCTAGGATGGAAAGCTCACTACTTGCTATTTCTGTCAATCTTTGATTATTTATGATAAGGAAAGTATCAACAACATCTTTTAGTTTATTTAGTCCACCTTCAGCAACTTTTTTTCTTAAAGGTCCTTCAAATTCAAAAGGAAGAGAAACCACTGCAACAGTTAAAATACCTAGTTCTTTTGCTGCTTGAGCTAAAATGGGAGAAGCCCCAGTCCCTGTTCCTCCTCCAAGACCTGCGGCGATAAAAATCATATCTGCCCCGTCCATAACTTCCTTAATTTTGTCTATACTTTCTTTTGCGGCAGCTTCTCCAATTTCAGGTTTTGCTCCAGCTCCAAGTCCTCTTGTTATATTCTCACCGATGTGAATTTTATTAGGGACAGGGAGCATATTTAAGTGCTGTAAATCAGTATTTACAATAAAAAGCTCAACATTATTTAATCCTTCTTGATACATTCTTGCAACTGCATTACTACCACCACCACCAACACCAAAAACTTTAATTTTAGAAGGACTTTTTGCATCTAAATTAAAATTTTCCATTTTTTACCTCGTTAGTCCCTATTAAAAGATACTTTTAATTTTATCAAGAATTTTCTTTACAATTCCAACAAAATCACTTCCTGTGTTTTCCATCATATCAAATTCTATCTGTTTAAATGAATTCTTCTTAAATAGCATTATACCTACTGCAGTAGCATACTGTGGTGAATTTATTTTATCACTAAACCCTTTATAGTTAGTTGGTTTTCCTATCCTTACATCTGCTTTAAAAATATCATATGCTAAATCTTTTATATATGGGGTATTTGCAACACCTCCAGTTAAAACAACCCCTCCATTAACCTTTTCAAAAACTTGTGCTTTTTCTAAATCTTCTTTAACTAAAGTGAATATCTGCTCAAGTCTAGCTTCTATAGTGTCAACTAGTTCATAATGAGAAATGTATATAGGTTGTTCACTACCAATAGGATAAACTTCTATCTCTTTTTCACTTTCCAATGCTTCAAGAGTTGCAAGGCCATATTCCACTTTTATTTTTTCTGCATCTTTTTTAGGAATTTTAAATCTATGTGAAATATCCAAAGTAATATTGTTCCCTCCTAAAGGAAGAGAAGCAGTATATTCATAACTGTTTGGACCTATTACAGTATAATCTGTAGTTCCTCCACCAATATCTATAAGTAAAACCCCCATTTCCTTTTCTTCATCAAAAATTGTTGATGTGGCAGATGCCACTGCGTTAGAAACAAAATCTGCTACCTTTACTCCTGTCATCTCTATGACTCTTTTTAAATTCGAGTATGTATTCAATTTAGTTAAAATTATATGAAACTCTCCTTCAAGCTTTGATGCAAGGCAGTTAACAGGCTCAACAACTTCATTTTCATCATCTAAAATAAATCTCTTTGGGATAATATGAATTAATTTATGTTGTTCTTCTTCTATTTTTTCTTTTACTTTTTGAGAAAGTGTTGATATATCAAAATCAGTAATATCTTTCTGTGCAGTTCCAAAACTTAAGAAATCCGCTTCATTCCTAAATTCAATATGGAAACCTCCTAAATTGGCAATAACACTTGATATTTTTACTCCTGAGGAGTTGGATGCTTGAACTAATGCCTCTTTTATACTTCTGATAACATCATTTGGATTTGATATTAAGCCCTTATCTATACCTTTTGTTTTAGCTTCCCCATAACCTATTATTGTTAAATCCCCAAGTTCATCAATATCTCCCACTAAAGCAACTGTCTTTGATGTTCCTACATCTAATGCAACTATTACATTGTTCGTTTTCATTTCCTATCTCCTTGATACAACCATAGAGTCAAAACTAAAATCCATATATTTGTATTGGTTTATATTTACCTTTTTCGCAAAAACTTGAAATTTTTCAAGTTCTTTTTTGTAATTAAGAAAATCAAACACAAATATTTTATCATCTCCAGTTATACAAGATATTTTCCTACCATTTACAACAAATTTAACAGGTGGTTTATAGAATTTAGAAACTTTTGTATAAATATCCATTAGAGCAGAAACTTTTTCTGGGTTTATTTTTTTATCTTTATATATAACTACTGGGTACTTTTCATTTTCCAATTTGTAATATTTTAAGACAAAACCTTCATCATCTATTATATATTTCCCTTTATTTGTTTTTAGTACAGCAAATGGTTCTCTTTCTAAAACTAATAACCTTACCTCATTAACAAATAATCTTTGCAATTTTATATTTTTTATAAATGGAAATTCTTCCTTCATTTTTTCTTCTATTTCTTTTTCGTTTAAGAAAAACCAGTTTTGATTCTGAAATATCTTTGAAACATCTTCTTTTGTTAACCTATCAGTTCCTTTAACCTTTACAACCTTAATTTGAATTAACTTTTTAATTTGAGGAGTTTTTGCAAGCTGTATACCAAGTACAGAACAAACAATTAAAAATAGTAAGCCAATTATATACTTTTTATTTTTTTTCATTTAAAGCCCCAACAATTATCTCATTCACTAATTGCTCAAATGTATAACCAATAGCCTTTGCAGATTTTGGCAATAGGCTATGTTCTGTCATTCCTGGCACAGTATTTATTTCTAATAAGTAAGGAGTATCATCTTCTGATAGTATAAAATCCACTCTAACAGCTCCTTTACATTTAAGAATGTTATAAGCCCTTTTAGCATAAGCTTTAACTTTTTCCTCCACAACAAAAGGAAGTTTAGCAGGACATATATACTCAGTTTCGTTAGAAAAATACTTATTTTCATAATCATAAAAACCATTTTTTACTTTAATTTCAATAATTGGTAAAACTTTATCATTTAGAATGCTTACTGTTAGTTCCCTTCCTTTTATATATTCTTCAATAAGAATATTCTCATAATTTTTTAAATCTTGTAATGCTTTTTCAAGCTGAGATTTATTAAAAACAATATGAACTCCTATTGATGAACCTTCCTCTGAAGGTTTTAAAACTACAGGAAATTTTATATCTTCCAAAGTATAATCCTCTGGAACAGGTATAGAGTAGTTTTTTAGTATATCTTTTGTTAATTTTTTATCCATGCATATTGCACTTGTTTTTGAACCTGAACCTGTGTATCTAATACCAAAAAAATCTAGTATCGCTTGAATTTGACCATCTTCTCCCCCTTTTCCATGTAAAGCAATAAATGCCACATCTGGATTATATTTCAATATATCACTTATAAATTTTTGTTTTTCTACCGGGTCAAAAACTTTATAATCATAGCCAAGATTTTTTAAAGCATTTTCTACAGCTTTTCCTGTTTTTATGGAGATTTGTCTTTCTGAAGAATCTCCTCCGTATAAAAGTGCTACCTTTAAATTACCCTTATTCAATTATCCTTACTTCCCTTTTAAGATTTATATTAAATTCCTTTTTTACTTTTTCTTCGGCAAGTTCTAAAAGCTTCTTTAAGTCTTTAAATTTTGCATCTCCATAGTTTACTAAAAAATTTGCATGCTTTTCAGAAAAACCTATATCTCCTATTCTTTTTCCTTTGAAACCTGATTTCTCAAGTAAATATCCTGCAAAACTACCTTCTGGATTTTTGTATGTTGAACCTGTTGTTGGAAGATTTAGCGGTTGTTTTTTGTTTCTTTCTATTAGATGATTTCTAATTATTTTAGAAATATCTTTATTTGATTTTTTTAGCCTTAAAACTACCTTATAGACAAAACCTTCTTCTTGAAATTGTGAGTATCTGTAAGAGTATCTAATATTTTCTTTCTTTGAAACTATTAGCTCGGCTTTATTATTTATCCAGTAAACTTCTTCAACAATATCAAAAATCTCACTTCCAAAAGCTCCTGCATTCATAGCAACAGCTCCCCCTATAGATGCAGGTATACCTGATAGGTTTTCAAAACCTTCTAGATTGTATTTTTTTACTATGTTAATCAAAGTTTTAAAACTAACTCCAGCTTGAGCATTTATATAAAAATATTCTCCACTTTGCTTTAGGTTTAAATCTTTTAAATACTTAGTGGAAACGAAAATATAATCTAAAAAACCGTCCTTAAAAATTAAATTACTTCCTATTCCAACTGGAATAAGTTTCTTATTAGTATCTTGAGATAGTTTTATTAAATATACAACATCCTCTAAATTTTCAGGAAAATATACCTTTTTTGCAACTCCTCCAATTTTTATTGTAGAAAAGTTAGATAACCTGAGATTTTCTAAGATTTTCATTCCATTATAAGATTGTAAATTTTTTCTTCTGCATTTAGTATAGCAAGTTTTTGTATTTCTTTTTCATCAATATCTTTTTTTAAAAAGTCTTCCAAGACAACAGGTAGCCTTTCAATATTATCTTCTAACAATATTTTACAAAGCCCATTTTCTTCTAACCACTTAACATTGTAGTATTGATGATTAGAAGCAGCATAGGGAAATGGTATAAATATAGCTTTTTTTCCAAATGCTAAAATCTCATTAACTGTTGCAGAACCAGACCTTGATATAACAATATCACAAGCTTTATATAACAACCCCATGTCATCAAAATAATCAAAAACAATTACATTATCTGCTTTTTTATAATTTTTTATTTTATGTTTTCCTTGTATATGGATAAATAAAATATCTTTAAATTTTTCTGCTAAACTTACCACGATGGAATTGATTTTTATAGCTCCTTGGCTCCCTCCAAAAATTAGAATTACTGTCTTATCAAGTGGTAAATTTAACTGCTTTCTTGCTTCTTCCTTTGATATAGCAAGTTTTTCTTTTAAAGATTTTCTAATCGGAAGTCCTGTTAAATATATTTTATTTTTAGGGAAATATTTTTCTGTAGTTTTAAATGTAATAAATATTTTTTTTGCAAAAATTGAAAGTAGTTTATTAGTATAAGATGGAACTGAATTTTGCTCGTGAATATATAACCTTGTCCCTGAAAAAAAACTTGCTAGTCCTAGAGGAACGCTTGTGTATCCTCCAAAGCATATTGCAAAATCTGGTTTCTCCTTTTTCAGAATTTTGTAAATTTTAAATGATGCATTTAATAAGGAAAATACTCCTTTAATTTTTCTAAAAAAACCTTTTACCCTTACTGCTTTTAAATCAAATAAATAAATCTTATCTGCTAAAAACTTCTTTTTTCCTTCTATACCATTTTGTGTTCCAAAGTAATAAATCTTATATTCTTTATTTTTTAGATATTCAGCTAAAGCAAATGCAGGATAAAAATGTCCTCCTGTTCCTCCTCCTGCAATAAATACCTTTTTCATTTTCAATCCTCAACAAATGGAGATTTTACAGGTTCTTTTGAAACTCTAAGCAGTAGTCCTGCACAATACATAGTAATTAAAAAAGAAGAACCTCCATAGCTAATAAATGGTAATGTAAAGCCTGTTGGTGGAAACGCCCCAACATTTACCATCATATGAAATAAGGCCTGTAGCGTTATGTAAAAAGTTATTCCAACTCCTACAGTTTGTGTAAACATATCATGTCTACTTAAAGATATATATATTCCTCTCCACAAAATAAGCATAAAAATAACAACAATTGAAACTGCTCCAATAAATCCAAGTTCTTCTCCAATAAGGGCAAATATATAGTCTGTATGTATCTCCGGCAAAAATTTTAATTTTTGAATACCTGCTCCAAGCCCTTCCCCTAAAAATCCTCCCTTTGCAAAAGCCCCAAGTGCTTGTAATACCTGCTTTGAACTTGCATGAAATGGGTCTATAAATGTTTCTATTCTACTTCTCGCATAGTCTGACAAGAAAATAGCCAAACCAAAAACAGGTATACTGAGAATAAACGGTAAAAATGTGTATCTAAAAGGCAAGTATGAAGAGGATATTATTAAAAATCCCAGTGTAAATAAAAATAAAGCTCCTCCTTTATGAGGTTCAATTAAAACCAAAAATGAGATAATAGCAATAACTGAGTATAAGCCTAAGACTTTTTGCCAATCTTTTGTTTTAAAATCTTTTCTTTTCTTGTGTAAATAAGTTGCTATAAATACTATAATTGCAAATTTCGCAAATTCTGAAGGTTGAAACCTAAAAAATCCAAGACTAAGCCATCTTTTTATTTTTTTACCAAGAGCAAAATCAACAACTAGAACAAGAATAAGTAAAAATATTGCAAGAGCAGTAATTATATAACCAAAACGTTTTAGAAAGTCC
>QNYP01000055.1 GCA_003978675.1 Hydrogenothermus sp. | reverse complement strand
TAAACTTTGAGGCAACAGAAGGTTTAGGACCTGATAATGGTTATACACAGTCTATATGTACTCCTCCACATGCAACAAAAGCTTCCGGTAAATATTTAGAAATTATATCAAGATTGGAGAAAGGTGATAAAGCAACAATAGTTATTGGAACAGGACATGGAACTGCTACCTGTCAAGGAGCAGCCTTTGAATATATATGTAATATTCACAATGATTTAGTAGATAGAGGATTAAGAGATAAGGTTAGATTAATATGGCTTTCTAATGAACCTAGACTTGGAGATTTTGGTATAGATGGTCTAGAAGCAAAAAGAGGCTCATTAATTTTTACATCTGAAATGATGGCAGAAGGACTTTTTGCAGATTATGGAATAGAGTATGAAATAAGAAGTCATGTTCACAAGGTAGATGAAAAAACTATTTATACAGAAAATTTAGATGGAGAGTTTAAAGAGATAAATTACGATTTTGCAATGCTTATTCCACCATTTAAGGGACAACCAATAAAGTGGTTTGATAAAGATGGAAATGATATAACAGATAAAGTTTGTAATCCTGCTGGGTTTGTTAAAGTTGATGCGAATTATGGAAAAACATGGGAAGAATTAGACGGACCAGATTGGCCAAAAACTTACCAATCTCCTATTTACGAAAATATTTTTGCAGCAGGAATTGCATTTGCCCCTCCAGGACCTTTATCTGAGCCAAATAAATCTCCAAATGGAACATTGATAGGCCCTGCTCCTCCAAGAACAGGCTACACAGCAGAGCTTTCAGGAAAAGCTGCAGCTTTAAATATTGCAGAAATGATAAAAGGTAATAAACCAACTCATACTGCTTCCATGGCAGAAACTCCCGGACTTTGTATAGCATCTATGAAAAAAAGCATATTTGGTGGAGAAGCGGGAACTATTGCAATATATCCAGTAGCTAGGGACTACACAAAATATCCAGAATACGGTAGGGATATAAACAATTGCACTGCAGAAATAGGAATGGCTGGTGCTTGGTTTAAGTATGTATTACATTATGCATTTTTATATAAATTACAAGCAAAGCCTTTATGGAAACTCATACCTTAGGAGGAAAAAATGAAACATAAGAAAATAGAAAAAAGACCAGCCTTTCGGTTTACTCCTCAAGATAGAAAAAGAATGAAAAGTTATATATATCAACTTTTTAGAGCCATTATTTTAGGACTAAAATTCTGGAGATTAGTCAAAAAAGTCCATTAAAAGCCCCTGTCTCCATAGCTACTCCTTTTTCCTCCCCTCTTTTTTTTACTATTATGCTAAAATTTTGTCAATTTTTTGCTTTTTTATAAAAATTGCATTAAATTAAACAAAAAACAGGTTTTAGAAATGGCATATATAAGTTTTGCAAGAAAATATAGACCAAAGGACTTTAATACTGTAATTGGTCAAAAAAACTGTAGTTAATACTTTAAAAAATGCCCTTAAACTTGGCAGAGTATCTCATGCATATATATTTGCAGGTTCAAGGGGAATAGGTAAAACTACAATTTCTAGAATATTAACAAAAGCTCTAAACTGTGAGAAGGGAATCTCAGAAAATCCATGTAATGTTTGTGAAAACTGCATAGAAATAGATAAAGGCTCTTTCCCTGATATGTATGAAATAGACGCTGCATCTAATAGGGGAATTGATGATATTAGAAATATAAAAGATGGAATAAATTATGCTCCAATAAAAGGGAGATATAAAGTTTATATAATAGATGAAGCCCATATGTTAACAAGGGAAGCATTTAATGCTCTTTTAAAAACTTTGGAAGAACCTCCTCCTCATTCTGTTTTTATACTAGCAACGACAGAACTTCACAAAATACCAGATACAATTCGCTCAAGATGTCAGGTTTTTATGTTTAAACCTCCCTCTAAAGAGGATATAAAGAATTATTTAGAATATATACTTAAACAGGAAAATGTTGAGTATGAAGAAGAAGCTTTAGAGCTAATTGCAACTTATAGTGAAGGAGGAGTTAGAGACGCAGCAAGCATTTTAGACCAGGCAGTAACCTATGGTAGTGGAAAAGTAGATTTAGCTTCAACTCAAGAATTACTTGGAATCATTCCAAAAACTTTGATTGAAAACTTTTTAAAACATTTAAAAGAAAAAGACATAAAAAATCTAGTCTTATTAATAGAAAAATTAGACAAAGAGGGATACGATTTACATATATTTTGGAAGCAGATTTTAGAAAATCTTCACAGTGCTTTAACTAATTTAGCAATTGGTGAAAAAAATGAAATTTTTGAAGAAAATGATATAAAAGACTTAATTTATATACAAAACATTTTTAACAAAGCGTTTTTTGAAGCAAGAAATTATTTTGAGCCAAAGCATATATACACACTTGCAGTTTTAAAACTAAAATACATAAAGAATCTAAAAAGCATTGAAGAACTTTTAAAATCAAAAGCTTTTATTTCTACACAAACACAGCAACAACCTGCAAAACAAGAAGAAAACACTCAAGAACAAAAAGGTTTTGATATTCAATCTGCTATTTTAAAAATAGGAAAAGATGCAGGTGGAATTGTAAGTGCTGCGTTAAAAAAAGGTAAAATTGAGGAAA
Organism: Hydrogenothermus sp.; assembly: GCA_003978675.1. Lineage (GTDB taxonomy): Bacteria > Aquificota > Aquificia > Aquificales > Hydrogenothermaceae > Hydrogenothermus. Next base: position 9,317 of record QNYP01000055.1, on the reverse strand, counting down.
GAGAAGATAGTTTTGTTATATTTTTAGAGGAAACTGTTTATCCATTAGTAGAACAAAAATTAGAAACAATTCAAAAATACTTTCCTAAACCTATAAAACTGGAAAAAGTTAGTAAAAAAGATATTCCTGTAAAAAAAACAAAAAAAAGAGATGAATCAGTAGATAAAGTATTAGACCTGTTTCAAGGAAAAATTATGAGCTATAAACAGCAAGGTGGGTAAAATGGGACTGGTTAAAGAGTATCTTCCTTATTACACTATTGAAGACTACAAGTTATGGGAAGGGGATTGGGAACTTATAGAAGGTATTCCTTTTGCAATGGCTCCTTCTCCATTTGGGATACATCAGAAGGCTATTGCTAACTTTACTTATGAAATAAAAAAACAATTAGAGGATTGTCCTAAAGATTGTAATGTCTATATAGAATTAGATTGGATAATTTCTGATGATACAGTTTTAAGACCTGATTTAGTGGTGATTTGTAAGGAAATTATTGAATATTTAAAAGAAAATCCAGAAATAGTTGTTGAGGTAATTTCAAAACCTACGGCAAAAAAAGATGAACATTTGAAATATGAGATTTATGAAAGAGAAAAAGTCCCTTATTACATAATTGCTTATCCAGAAATAAAAAAAGTTAGAGTATTTAAACTAACAAACGGTAAATATGAAAAGTATTTTGATTCTGATAATGGTATATTAGAATTACAATTAAAAGACGGTTGTTTATTAAAAATAGAAGTAGAGAATATATTTAAATAGGAGGTTAGTTAATGTTTGGAAATCTTGGAGATATGATGAAATTAATTAAGGACTTACAGGAAAACATGGAAAAAGCAAAAGAGGAGTTAAAAAAAGAAGTTATACCTGTTGAAGTTGGTGGTGGAATGGTTAAAGTTGAGGTTAATGGTCTTGGTGAAGTTTTAAATATAGAGATTGATGATAGTTTATTATCTCCTGATAATAAAGAAGTTCTAGCAGATTTATTAGTTTCAGCTATGAATGAAGCAAACAAAAGGTCAAAAGAAACAATGACAGAAAAAATGTCATCTGTTGCTGGGCTTCCTACAAACTTACCAGGATTAAACCTTAATAACTTACTCTAATGGAAGATACAAAAATACTACCTCAAGCTTTACACAATGCAATAGAACATATTTCCCAACTTCCGGGATATGGAGAAAGGTCTGCGCAAAAGTTTATTGAAAACCTATTGCAACTTCCTAAAGGAGAATCTATAGAAACAATACGAGCTTTACTCGATATGATAGATAAAATTCACCCATGTATAGAATGTGGTCTGTTAACCGAAGAAGATAAATGTAAAGTTTGCAAAGATGAAAATAGAGATAGAAAAATAATCTGTGTTGTAGAAGAAAGTTTTGATGCTTTTGCGATAGAAAAAACAGGGAAATATAAAGGTTTATACCATGTTTTACATGGGAGATTATCTCCTTTAGAAGGGATAACTCCTGACAAACTAAACATTAATTCTCTTATAAATAGAATATCCTCCAATAACTTCAAAGAAATAATAATTGCTACAAATCCAACAGTAGAAGGAGAAGCTACAGCTACTTACTTATATAATCAGCTAAAAAAATTTAATATAACAATATCAAGAATTGCTTATGGTCTTCCATTCGGTGCATCTTTAGAAAATGCAGATAGTTTTACTTTATCTAAAGCACTAGAACATAAAGTCAGGTTATAAGGAACTTCTAAAAAGTATTGCACTTTTATATACTACATACTATAGTAAAATATATAATGATATTTGACGGAGGGTTAAAATGAAAAAATTACTTATAGCTTTATTATTTTCTTTTAGCTTGTTAACATTTTCTTATGCTTCAGATGTACAGCTTTTAAAAAAAGCAAGACAGTATTTTTCTCCTCTACCTGAAGTTTTTCCTTCTGATACAAATCCAATAACAAAAGAAAAAGTTAAGTTAGGTAAAATACTATTTTATGAACCAAGAATTTCAATAGATGGAGCTACATCATGCTCTAAATGTCATCCTATTGCTCTTTATGGAGCGGATGGATTAAAGAAAGCTCAAGGTAATAATGGGAGAATAAACCCCAGAAATGCTCCAACAATTTTAAATTCTGCAGGACAAATAGCTCAGCACTGGAGAGGAGATAGAAAAGATGTGGAAGACCAAGCAAAAAGAGCATTACTTGGCAAGGGTTCATTTGGAGCTCCTTCTTACAAATGGGTAGAGGACAAATTAAAAAGTATAAAAGGATATGAAGAACTCTTTAAAAAAGCATTTCCTGAAGATAAAGACCCTATAAATGTTTATAATTTTGCAAAAGCTATTGGGGCATGGGAGAGGACATTATCAACTCCTTCTAGATTTGACAAATTTTTAAATGGGCATATTGATGCTTTATCTGAAAAAGAGAAAAAAGGATTAGAAAAGTTTATTTCTATTGGCTGTGTGTCTTGTCATCAAGGAGCATTACTTGGAGGAACTATGTATCAAAAATTTGGTATTTTTGAGCCTTATTGGAAATATACTAAAAGCGAAAAAATAGATTTAGGCTTATACTCTATAACTAAGAAAGAAGAAGATAAATATGTCTTTAAAGTTCCACCTCTTAGAAATGTTGTCATGACTGCTCCATATTTTCATGATGGTAGTGTTTGGTCTTTAAAGGACGCTATAAGAATAATGGCTAAAGTTCAACTTGGAAAAAATTTATCAAAAGAAGATATAGATGATATTTATGCATTTTTAAAATCTTTAACAGGTAATCTAACAGAAGATATAAAAACTGTTCCTGTTTTACCTTCCTATAATTAAAAACTTTGGGAGCTTTTAGCTCCCTAAAACTAAAAATCTTTTTTATTCATAAACTGCATATCAAATACTACAACCTTTATGTTTTCCCCTTCTTTTATTTCATTTACTCCAATTTCCACTACTGCAAAACCATGAGCATAAACCATTCCTGTTAGAATATTTGAACCTTGTTTTCCAAATGGGGTAGCTAAAAACTTATTTCCATCAAATTCTAATGCAACTCTTATAAATTCTTTTCTATCTGATTTTTTTCTTTTGTAATCTTTTGTTAAAACTGCCGTTATCACAGGATTGTAAACCTTTGTTTCTCCCATCATTTTCTTAATTGCAGGTTTTACCAATGTTTCATAAACAAACATACATGCAACTGGATTACCAGGGATACCAAAAAATAGTTTTTGTTTTTCTTCTCCCCAGACTCCAAATGCTACAGGTTTACCTGGTTTTTGAGCAACTTTCCAAAATACTATTTCAACCCCTAGCTGTGTACAAACAAAATCTTTAACTAAATCATACTCACCAACAGAAACCCCACCAGTAGTAAGTAAAACATCACAAGTTTTAGCATAGGAAAGTTTTCTTTTTAAATCTGCAGGGTCATCTTTTGCAAATCCTAAAATTATAGGCTCTGCTCCTGTTTCTAAAATTTGAGCGTATAAAGAGTATGTATTTGACGTTCTAATTTGAGATTCGGAAGTTATTGGTTCTCCTATATCCAAAATTTCGTCTCCTGTTGTTAAAATTCCAACTCTTGGCTTTTGATAAACTTCTACAGTTGCTTTGTTTACAGAAGCTAAAACTCCTATTTCTGCAGGTCTAATTTTTTTTCCTTTTTCTATTAGAAGTTCTCCCTCTTTATAGTCTCCACCTTGAGGTCTTATATTTGCTCCTTTTGGGAGTTCTTGGAATATAAAAACTTTTCCATCTTCTACTTTTGTTAACTCTTTTTGGACAACTGTATCTGCCCCTTCTGGTATTAATCCTCCTGTATAAATAGCTGTAGCCTGTCCTTTTCCTATTGGTGTTGGCTGACCTCCTGCTTTTGCTTCTCCAACAAGTGTTAAAACAACTGGGTTATCTTCAGTTGCTCCTTTTATGTCTTCATGTCTAACTGCAAAACCATCCATTCCACTATTATCTGCAGGAGGATTATCTCTATCTGCTATTATGTCTTCTGCTAAAATCCTGCCTAAGCTGTCCTTTAGAAAAACTTTTTCTATACCTAAAGCTTTTGTGTTTTCAAGAACTATTTTTAAAGCCTCTTCGTATTTAATCATACTGTTTAAACCTCTTTATATAAGATTTTTATGTATTATCCAATATTGTTTTTTTTCTTTTTTATGCATATTCTCATAGTCTGAGAAATCATAGAAAAATATAGAAAAACTCTATGATTTCTCTTTGGAGGTAATTTTGAGAGGCTCATAGTAGCCTATAAAAAACCTGTTGCTCAAAATTACCTCACAAGCCCGACTACTACAGGCATAATTTTTAGCGCCGCTTAGATATGCCCTTATGAGCATTCTAAGGACGGTTCTTCTTTTTAAAAATTTCATTGGGTTAGAACTTCTAACCCCTATGTTCCTGCTTGCATTTACATCTGCATTTATTTTCTTTCCACACATTAAACATTCAAATTTATCTTGTGTCTTTCTATTTCTTTTATCTACATATCCACAGCTACTACAGGTCTGGCTTGTATATTCTGGATTTACATAGGTTATCTTTATCTCAAATCTCTCCTCAAAATCTTTTAGTTTTTGCTTTATTATCTTCATTCCAAATCTGTTTAATAGCCTGTTTAATTGTGGTGATAATTCACTGTTTTGAAAGTTAAGGTTTTCTATTACTATTTCTTTTGGCTGGTATATCTTAAATATTCTGTTCAATAACCTGTTTATCTCATTTTTAATGTATTCTTTTATTTTTCTGTTTAGTTCTTTGTATCTTTTGCTTTCTGATGGTTTTATACCTTGCTTTTGTAAGTTTGCTTGTAGCTGTGTAATTATTCTGTCGTAGTGTTTTAAGTATTTATGAAACTGCCTTCCATATAAATCTCCTGTGTTCACTGCAAATAATGCCTTTAATCCTATGTCTATGCTTATTTTCTCTTTTTGTGGTGTGTAATTTGTTTTTTTTGGTAGATCTTTTAAAAATACTACCTCTATATCGTTTTCTTTTTCGTTTATCTGAAGGAAATTTAAATGCTTTCCTTCTTTACTTTCAAAATAACTGTTTTTATAAACTGGTAGGTATATTGGTTTTCCTTTTTCAAGTGTTGATAATTTTATCCAATAGTCAAACTCTTTTGCTTTTCCTTCTTTCTTTTTCTCTATTTTTGCTACTTTTTGGTCTAACTGCATTGATATGTGTTTAAATGTTGGAAATTTGTTTTTCTTAAATGTTTGTTTTATTATTTTTCTTACTAGTTTATAGTGATGTTTTTCTATTGGTAAGGTTTTAACTACTTTCTTTGTCTTTTTGTCTTTTAACTTTGCTTCTTTTAGTTTCTCATTAAACCAAGCTTTTGATTTGTTTATTGTTAGTAGTATAAATTTTGTATTCTCATCTAAATTGCTGTTATAAACAATTTCTACAAAATCATTTTGTCTGTTTGATATGTAGCTATTTAGTATTGATACGACTTGATATTGGCAGGTTTGTTTGTATCTTTCTGATAGTTTAGACGATATGTGTTTTATGTTTTGGTTTTTGTTGAATTTGCCTTCTTTAAAAAATATTTGCCACTGGAGTTTTGATATATCTTGAGCTGTTTTTCTGTATTCTTTTAGGATTTGTTTTACTGTTTCTATTTTGCCTTTATTTGCATCGTGCTTGTGTTTGTATGCTCTAATCGGCATTTTCTAATTCCTTTTTTAAACACTGAATTATTTTCTCTGTTTTTCTTTTTCTTCTTCTGAGTCCATACATTCTGGCTGAAAAACTGTATATCACTGCTATTAAGTTCTCTATTAGTTCTGTTTTATCGTCTTCTGCAAGGTTTACTACTTCTATTTGTCTGCCTTCTTTTTCTATTAATGTTTTTATGTAATTAAATCCAAATCTGGTTAGTCTGTCTTTATGTTCTATAATTAATGTTCTCCAGTCGTCTTTTTGTAGCAATTTCAAAAGTTTTGGTCTGTTGTCATTTACTCCGCTTCCTATTTCTTTGACTATGTGAACTATCTGGTAGCCTTTAGCTATTGCGTATTCCTTTAATCTTTCTGCTTGTTTTTCTAAATTGGACTTGTTTTCGTTAGATGAAACTCTGGCATATATTGCAACTTTATTTTTATCTATCAGTAACTCTTTTCCATCTGGAACTACAATATGTCCTGTTTCGTCTTTGTATGCACCTTTTATTTTACCTGCCTTAAATCTATTCCACGCTGTTTTATACGTTATTCCGTATTTCTTTGCATAATCGGATAATTTCATTAGCATAGGATTATTTTAAAATCTTTATATGGCAATCTCAAGGATTGTTTCCTATGTTTTTCTATAAAAGCTGTGATTAGTTTCAATACTATCTTCTTAAAATCCTTTTTTCTATTTTATCAACAATTTCATATATTACAGGTATTACATATAAACTAAGTGGTAAAGCAGTTATAAGACCTCCAATTATTGCAATTGCAAGAGGTTGTCTAAGCTCTGAACCTACATTTAAACCAAGAGCAACAGGTAGTAGTGAAGCTATTATTGTAAGAGTAGTCATTAAGATTGGTCTAAGTCTTTCTGCTCTGGCTTTTAAAATAGCTTCTCTTATTGGCAAGTTTTCTTTTAGCTGTATTATTCTATCCACAAATAGAACTGCGTCTCTTGTAATCAATCCTACAAGTAGTATTATTCCAAAGTATGAAGCAACATTTAGTGTTGTATCGGTTAATATAATTGCCCCAAAAATTCCAAATATTGCAAATGGTAGCATTAACATTATTGCTATTGGATGAAGTAAGCTTTCAAAAAGTGAAGCAAGTATCATATAAACTGCTATAATTGCAACAATCAGTGCTATACCTAGATATTTAAAAGACCTTTTAAATTCCTTCGTTGTTCCTGCAACTTCAAATGTATAACCTGCTGGAAGGTATCTCTTTATAACAGTTTCAACTTCTTTAACAGCTTCTCCTGTTGATTTTCCTTCTACATTTGCATATATGGTAATACTATACTGCCTGTTATATCTGTTTATTACATTAAATCCTGCTTTTGGAATTATTTCTATGTAATTATAAACAGGAAGTAATTCTCCATTTTTGTTTCTAACATATACAGATTTTAGATATTCAAAAGATTTTAGATATTTTTCTTCAGCTTTTACATAAAAAGGATAACTTTCCGAACCTTTTTCAAATTGTCCTACTTGATATTTAGTAAATAAAATTTGAATTGTTGTTGCTATATCGTTAATATTTACTCCGTCTTTAATTGCTTTATTTTTGTCTATTTTTACATCAACTTGAGGTTTAGAAAGTCTAAGGTCTGTATCTAAATCTTCATATCCACCAAGTTTTTTTAGTTCTTGAATAATTTTTGAAGAAATTTCTGCTAGTTTATCTAAATCCTGTCCTTTTATTGTGTATTGTATATCTGCAGAACGACCCATATGTGCTCCAACTGCTGTTGGAAGGTCTACAATTGCTTTTACTCCTTTTAGTTTTTTAAATTCCTGTCTAAGCTGATGCATTACTTTTTTCATATGTGGTCTTTTTTCTCTATCTATCAATGTTATAAAAAACATTCCTCCATTTGCTTCTGTTCTGCCAACTATACCTTCTCCCATTGCCATTCCATATTTTAGGATATAAGGATTTTGTATAAGTATATTTTCTATTTCTTTAGCTTTATTTACTGTATAGTCAAATGATGAACCAGAAGGTGTTTCAAATCTAACTAAAAATCTACCTTCATCTACAAGAGGTAAAAATTCCTTTTTTGTATATTTAGATAAACTAAAACCTGCGACTACAAAAATAAATGCAATAAATAAAACAATTATTTTATGGTCTAAGCTCCATCTTAAAGTTTTGTCGAAAATATTTTCAAATTTATCATAAGCTCTTTGGAAAATATTTTTTTCTTTTTTACTAACAAGCCTTGCAGAAATCATAGGTGTGAAACTAATAGAAACTATATAGGAAATTGCTATAGCTACAACAAGTGTAAATGCAAATCCAAAAAAGAATTTACCAATTACAGAACTCATAAATAAAACAGGAGTAAAAATTGCTATTAAACTGGCAGTAGAAGCAAGAATTGCAAATATAACAACCCTTGTTCCAATTTCTGCAGATTTTATTGGGTCTAGTCCTTCTTGCCTTCTCCTGTATATACTTTCCATTACAACGATTGCATCATCTATAACTAATCCAACTGCAACTGCTAGAGCTATTAGGGAAATTGTATTTAAAGATTGTTCAAACATATACATTAAAAATATTGTTCCAAGAAGAGATACAGGAATTGCCATAAATGGAATAAAAGTCATTCTTAAACTTCCTAAAAAAAGAAAAACTGTTAAAGCAGTAAATCCGCAACCTATTAGTATTTCATGTAAAGCATCATTTACACTCCTTTGGATAAACTCTGAAGCATCGTAGTTAATTCCTATTTTTAAGCCTTCAGGAAGTTGCTTTTGTATTTCTTTAATTTTTTCTCTAACTTCTTTAGAAACTTCAACAGTGTTTGCTTTTGATTGTTTATAGATTATTAGAGCTATTGCATCTTTTGGTAATTCACTATTTGGTGGTTTAAAATGGACTAAGGTTCTTTGTTCATCAAAAGAAAATTCTATATGCCCTATATCTTTTATTCTTACATTATTTGCAACTATTAAATTAGCAACTTCTTCAGGGGAACGAAATTTTCCTTCTATTCTTATTAAATATTCTTTGTCCAGCGAGTAAATTTTCCCTGAAGGTTTTTCTATATGGTTTGCCTTAATCGCATTAACCACATCAATAGGAGAAAGTTTATATTCTTTTAGTTTCTCTATGTCTAGTCTTACCCATAAAACATTCTCCCTATACCCTCCAAGATGAACTCCTCCAACTCCTTTTAATCTTTCAAATTCCCTTTTTACAAATTTATCTGCATAATAGGCCTTTAAACCATAATCCACATCCCCGTAAAGTAAAACAGCCATTATTGGTGCTAAGGATGTGTTTATTTTTTGTATCACTGGTGTGTCTGCTTCTTCTGGCAAAACCCTAGATACTCTACTTAAAGCATCTCTAACATCATCAGTGGCTTCATTTAGGTCTTTGTCTAGTTTAAAAATAACAGTTATACGAGATATACCTGCATAGCTTTTAGATACAATAGCTTCAATACCATTTATTGTTGACAGTTGGTCTTCTATTTTTTTGGTAATGTTGCAATTACTACTACCTATGAAGGAGCTTCTCCTGAAGTAGTAGACAGCAACATTACCAAAAAAATAGAAGACCAACTGTCAACAATAAATGGTATTGAAGCTATTGTATCTAAAAGCTATGCAGG
>QNYP01000062.1 GCA_003978675.1 Hydrogenothermus sp. | reverse complement strand
ACCTCCTCAAATGAACCCGTTTGAGCAAAGAAGAAGAATACCAAAGGTTAAAAAAGCAATTGCTGTTTCTTCTGGTAAGGGTGGTGTTGGAAAATCAACAGTTGCAGTTAATTTAGCGGCAACGTTAAAAGAAATGGGATATACAGTTGGATATTTAGATGCAGATATGTATGGACCATCGGGTCCTACAATGCTTGGAGCGAAAGATAAAACTGTAACTGCAAAGAGAACAGAACAAGGGGAAATCTTAATTGCTCCTGAAGCTCATGGAATAAAGTTTATGTCAATTGGTTTAATGCTTCCTTCTGAAGATACTCCTGTAATATGGAGAGGCCCTGTTTTATTTAAAGCCTTAAATCAATTTTTATTTGATATAGATTGGGGAGATGAAGAATTAGATTTCTTAGTAATAGATTTACCTCCAGGAACAGGGGATGTTCAAATTACTCTTGGACAGGTGGCAGAAATAGATGGAGCAGTAATTGTTACAACTCCTCAAGATGTTGCACTAATAGATGTGAAAAAAGGTATTCAAATGTTTAATGAAGTTGAAATTCCAGTTTTAGGAATTGTAGAAAATATGAGTTATTTTGTTTGTCCTGAAACAGGAAAAGCATATGAAATATTTGGTAAAAGTAAGACAGAAGAAATTGCAAAGCAATACCATACTAAGCTCTTAGGTAGAATTCCTATAGAACCAAAAGTAGCAGAATTCTCAGATTTGGGTATTCCTATTGTTATAGCTAAACCAGATTCTGATTCTGCTAAAGCGTTTAAATCAATAGCAGAAAACTTAATTAAACAACTAAGTATCTAATAAGGAGGTTAAATAAGATGATAGAAACAAGAGGCATTGTATATGTAGACCATTTAGCAACTACTCCAGTTCCAGAAGAAATAGTAGAGGTTATGAAACCTTACTTTACAGAAAAATTTGGAAATCCAACTTCTTTACATAAATTGGGAGTAGAAGCGAAAAAAGCTATAAACAGAGCTAGAGAACAGGTGGCTGAGCTTTTAAATGTAAAGAATCCTGAAGAAATTGTTTATACTTCTGGAGCAATAGAAGCTAACAACCTAGCAATAAAAGGTTTTGCAAAGGCACCAGGAATAACAAGAAGAGGAAAGCATATAGTAGTTTCATCTATAGAACACCACTCTGTTTTACATTCATGTAAAACTTTGGAAAAAGAAGGGTTTGAAATTACATATATACAACCAGATGAATATGGAATAATAACTCCAGAACAAGTTGCAGAAGCTGTTAGAGAAGATACAATACTTGTTTCTATTGGATTTGCAAATAGAGAAATAGGAACTGTTCAGGATATAAAATCTTTAGTTGCTGCTGCAAAAGAGAAAAATCCAAGGGTTGTTTTTCACTCAGATATAGCACCAGCAGTGGGACATATGCCTGTTAATATAGAAGAATGGGGACTAGATATGGCATCATTCACAGGGCATTATTTCTATGCCCCTAAAGGTGTTGGTGGTTTATATGTAAGAAAAGGAGTTAGATTAAAGCCTTTAATAGAAGGTGGTATTCAAGAAGGTGGGAAAAGAGCTGGAACAGAACCTGTGCCATTAATTGTTGGTATGGGAGCTGCAGCTGAGCTTGCCATAAAAGAGATGGATGATAGAGTAAACAGATTGAAAGCTTTAAGAGATAAACTCAAAAAAGGAATTGAAGAAAAAATCCCTTATATCAAATTTACAGGGCATCCAGAAAAAAGACTTCCAAACCACTTATCATTAATTGTGATGTATATCGAAGGAGAAGCAATGCTCCTAATGCTTGATATAAAGAAAACATTTACTGCATCTGGTTCTGCATGTGTATCTTATGCATTAAAGCAGTCTCACGTTTTAGCAGCAGTAGGAATTGGAGCTGAAGAATCAAATGGTTCTATTGTTTTCTCATTAGGTAGAGAAAACACAGAAAAAGATATAGATTACATAATAGAAGAGTATCCTAAAGTTATACAAAGATTAAGAGAAATATCTCCTTTTGGTCCTGAAAACTGGGATCAGTTTGTTAAAAAGGCTGATAAATACAAAAAGGTTAGCAATTAGTATTTTTATTAAAGGGGAAACTTTTCCCCTATTTCTATTTTTATATTTTTATCTTTAGGATATATCTTTAAAATAGAAAACATATCAATATAAAAAAGATTGACTTGTCTATTAAATTTAATTTCGGTTATGTAGATTTTTGTTTCAAAGAAAGGTTTAAAAAATTCATCTATTATTTCTGTTTTTTCTTTAACCTTAAAAACTATTTGCTCAATAATTTCAGGAAACTTAAATTCTGTCTTTTTTTCACAAAGTTTACTATCATATGAAGAAAATAATCTACATATCATAGGTCTATTCATGTAAACACTACATCTATTATTGCTAAGTAAAGGACAAGGTGTGTAATCTGTAATTTTTTCTTTTTTGTATAACTTTAATTTAGAGTATATTGATTTTCTCTCTTTTATAGATAGAGAATTTAAACCTTCTATTAAAACAAGAATTTCTGGAAGTGAGGCATTTACTTTCCATCCTAGGCAACAATAATAACAACCTTCGTTACAGGAAAAATTCTCTTTTTTTAAATTTTCATCTATAAAGCTGTAGATTTCCTTTTGATATTCTATTATCTCTTTTAAAATTTCTTTATCTTTATAAAAATAAGCACATATTTGGATTAGTTTTTCTATCATAATAACTCTATGTAATTTAAAATTTTGGTGTATATATAACTTTTTATCATTTCCTCATATTCAGTTTTTGATAAACCGGTTTTATCTATATTTGAAGTAGCTTCATGTATTAGCCTTTCTTTATCTTCTCTATCCATATTTTGCCATATATAAGAAACTATAAATCTTTCTTTTTCTATATCACTGGAAAACTTTTCTATTTTTTCTTCTGGAATATTAAAAACTTTAATAACTTTTTGCAATTTATCTTTAGCTTCTCTTTCTTCTTTATTTTCAGTTGAAACCTTTTCTTTCAGTATACTATCAACTAGAATTAAGGAAAACTTTTTTTTCTTCTTTGTAGGAAATTTAGCTATTTCTTGTTTTATTACTTCCTTTACTATATTTAAAGGTATATTTTTTTTATACCAACTCTTTATTAAATCGATTTCCTTTGCTGACAAAAACGCAAAAATACCCTTTTGTTTAAGATAAAAATCCTCTATTTCTTTAAGATACTCTTCAAATGACTGATTCATCTTCTTTTATATTTATTCCAATAACTGATATCCCTAATTTATCAGCTTTTTTTATAAAACCTTCCTTATTTATAAGATAGGTTTTGCCTGCCTCAACTGCCAGAACTTTTGCTTTAGCCTTCTTCATACTTTCTAAAGTTTTTTCTCCTATAACTGGAACATCGTATCTCATATCTTGATTTTTTCTCGCAGATTTACATACAACAATCCCTTCTCCTCCAAGCTTACCAGCTCTTTCTATACATTTATCAGTTCCTTCTATTCCTTCAACTGCTATTACAATCTGGTCTTTTACAACAACTGTTTGACCTATATCTAGCTGTGCAATTTGTTTGGCTATTTTAATTCCAAACTCCACATCTTTTTTATATTTTTCTTGTAATGGAACATTATTCACAAGTCCTTTTTCAACAAGTAAAGATTTTAGGTACGGAGTTGGATCTAAAGCCTTAAAACCTTCTTTTTCAAGCTCTTTTATAACTCCTTCAAGTATAGTCTTTGCTTTTTTATCTTTCAGGTTTGATAAAAACTCTTTAGCCCTTTTATCTAATTTAAAAAAAGAAAATATTAAAAGATAATGTTCTATCTTTCCAAGCATAACAAAATGTGTAATTTTTTCTTCGTGCATTAGGTCTATTAGTTTTTGAGCCTCTCCAAAGTTTATCCAGTAGGTTTTCGCATACTTTTCTATTTGTTTGTCAGTTATAGATTTTAGTGCAAAGATTGTTAAATCTTTAGATTGAGCTTTAGCTGATTTTGCAAACTCTATAGGAAGGTCTGATTTTCCTGCTATAAGACCAATTTTCATATTGATTTTTTCTTGGTAGCGTCTGGGGTAATTCCCCTTTTACTTTCTTTGATAAAGTTTATAAGATATTCAAGCTCTTGAATACTAGGCAGTTTTTCCAAAGCTTCCTTTATACCTTCTTCTAAGGTTGGTGCTTTGATAAATATTATCTTATATGCTTCTTTTAATATTCTTATTGTTTCTTTATTAAATCCATTTCTTCTTAATCCAACAAGATTCAATCCATATAATCTTGCATGGTTTTTTGAAGCCCTTGTAAATGGCGGTATATCTTTATCTACCGCGGAGGCTCCACCAACCATTGCATAATCACCAATTCTGCAAAATTGGTGTATAGGAGTTAACCCACCTATAAAAACATAATTTCCAATTTTTACATGGCCAGCAAGGGTTACTGCATTAGCTAAGATTGTATTTTTACCAACTTTACAGTCGTGGGCTATATGAACATATGCCATTAAATAGGAATTTTCGCCTATTTTGGTTATACCATCGTCAAATTTTGTTCCTCTGTGAATTGTACAGTATTCTCTGATAGTTACATTATCTTCTATATAAACATAGCTTTCTTCCCCTTCAAAGCCTAAATGTTGAGGGATATTACCAATAATAGCTCCTTCAAAAATCTTGCAATTGGAGCCAATTCTAGTAAAATCTTTGATCTTTACATTTGAGGATATTTTTGTATTATCACCAATTTCTACATTGTCTTCAATAATAGAAAAGGGGCCTATTTCAACATTGACCCCTAGTTTTGCTTTTTTTGAAACGATTGCAGTAGGATGTATTTTAACTGACAATTAAAACCTCTTATACTAATAAACTTTTGAGAACCTCTTTAGGTTGAACACCAACTTTAGTATCTACAACTTGACCATTCTTGAATACCATGATTGTAGGAATAGCTCTTATTCCATATTTCATAGCAATATTAGGATTTTCATCTGTATTTAGCTTGCAAACTTTAGCTTTTCCTTCAAGCTCTTCTGCAAGCTCTTCTATTATAGGAGCTATTAATCTACATGGTCCACACCAAGGAGCCCAAAAATCTACTAAAACAGGAACATCAGAGTTTAAAACCTCCTGCTCCCAGTTTTGTTCGTTTAATTCGCAAACTTTACCTGCCATCTTTATTCCTCCTCTACTAGTAGCTTATAAATTTTTAATGCTTTTTTATTTTTAATATAATAGCACACAATTGAACCTTCTCGCTTATATCCTAAAATTCCTTTATTCCTTAATACTGATAAGTGTTGAGAAACATTTGGCTGGGGTAAATCTAAAGCTTCCCATATATGTTTTACACATTTTTTCCCGCTACTTAAAAACCCTATTATTTTTAGCCTACTAGGGTGTGCTAAAGCTTTTAACAATTCTGCATTATCATCCAACCATTCTTCATCTTTCCAGTGATCTGTATCTACTATTTCCTCTGTAATTTGCTTTCCTTTTTCCATTTTACGCACCTTCCTAATTATTATATTAGAATATAACTAAACTATATTATAGGTATATATTATATAAATTGCAACTGTTAGAATATTAGCAACTTTGAATAATAAGTCTCAAGAAAATTAATAAAAGGAAATAAAAAAAGAAAGGGGAAAACCCCTTTAAGTATTTATATAGATTTTTAAACGTTTGCTGTTATTTTATTAACTATTTCTTTTGTAGAAATTACATGCTTATGTAATCCAAGTTCTTTAGGGTTCATACCAAGGGCAAGTCCTATCATTTGTGGTAAGTGTAAAATTGGCATTCCTATATTTGCACCAATTCTTTCTTCTGCCTCTTCCTGCATTGCATCTAACTGTGTATGACATAATGGACAAGGAGTAACCATAAAATCTGCTTTTTCTTCTTTTGCAGATTGAGCATCCATTGCTGTTAATCTAAGTGTAACTTCTGTTTCTGCAGACCAGAAAGAGTGGAATCCACAACATGCAAGTCTAGCTTCATGGTCTTTTGGATTTCCACCAAGGGCTTCTATTAACATTTCTATAGATTTTGGATTGTCTGGATCCTCATATCCAATTAAATAAACAGGTCTAATAATGTGACATCCATAGAAAGGCGCAATATTAAAATCCTTTAATGGTCTTACAACCATT
Organism: Hydrogenothermus sp.; assembly: GCA_003978675.1. Lineage (GTDB taxonomy): Bacteria > Aquificota > Aquificia > Aquificales > Hydrogenothermaceae > Hydrogenothermus. Next base: position 5,925 of record QNYP01000062.1, on the reverse strand, counting down.
TCTTTTAATTTATCTAAACCAACTCCATCAATAACTTCCCATAAAAAGTGTGTAACCTCAGAAGTTCCTTTGTATTCTAATCCAGCTTCTTTTAAAACTTCATTTACTTCCTTTTTTAACTGTGGATCATTATCTAATTTAAACTTAGTATCTCTAAGCATTACAGTACAAGTATTACATATAGTGAGTAAATCAAGGCCAAGTTCTTCTGCTAAGGCTAGGTTTCTTGCATTTATAGTAAGGGCTAAAAATTCATCTTTTTCTTGAACTGCCCCTGCACCACAACATGTAGCTGCTTCAAGTTCTATTAATTCCATACCAAGTTTTTCTGCAACAAGCTTTGTAGAATCATAAAGCTCAGGAGCTACTCCTTTGGCAGAACAACCTGTATAGAAAGCATATTTTAATTTTGACATTATTCATTACCTCCTTTGTCTAAAAAGTTAGCCCTTTTAGCAGTCTTTCTTTTATCTTCATAAACAACTCCCAAGATTTGAGGAATTCTTATCTGAACCTCTTTTGCTTTTTCTTTAGCTTTTGCATATATTTTTTCAACTTCTTCATGTCTTTTTACTTTATGTCCACCAAAGAAATCAGCTATGTTCACTTTACCTTTGAAAAACATTTTTATTCCAAATGGAGCTCTTTTAACTGCTCCAAGAAGACCTTCTTGTCTCATTGGTAAGAGCATTTCATTAAGTAATCCTCTTTCTTTTATATCTTCCTCGAATATTTCTGCGTGTTTTTCTCCAGGAGTTTTATATCCCTCTTCTGCAGCTATAATTCTAAGTCTTATAATACTTTCGTAAGGCTGAACTTCCTTAGGACAGTTTGTTGTGCACTGCCAGCATCTTACGCACCACTCTAAATTAAAGTGATCTAATACTGCTTCAAGTCTTTCTCTTCTTGCTCCATCTCTGCTGTCAGCTGCAAATCTATAAGCTTTTGCTAAAACAAACGGCGATAAATATTCTTCATTTGCTTTTAATGCATTACATTCAGACACACATGAAGCACATAAAATACAGTCAGAAGCAAAATCTATCTTGTGATGTTCATAAGGAGATTGTCTGTATTCTGTTCCATCTTCTGGAGGAGCTTCTTTAGGTATAAACCAAGGTCTGATTTTCTTGAATTTCTCTAAAAGATAATCAAAATCAAAAATAAGATCTTTTAAAGGTTTAACATTACCAATAGGTTCAACAGTTATTGTATCTGTATTGTATTTTTCTAAGATTTTTGTTACCTGTTCTTTACAAGCTAATGTTGCATGTCCATTAATTCTCATAGAACACGAACCACAAATAGCAGCTCTACAGTTGTATCTAAAAGATATAGTTGGATCTTGTTCCTCTTTTGCCTTAAATAAAGCTGCAAGAACTGTCATTCCTTTTTCTACAGGGATGGTATACTCTTGATAATAGCCTTCAGAGTCTTTAGTTGGGTCATACCTAAAAACTCTTAGCTTGAATGTTTCCATTATACTCACCTCAATATTATTTCATTAGGTTTTCAGAAATTTATTTTAATATCTTTACTTATAATTTTCAAAAAATTTACTAAAGGGTTATAACTTTACCAAAACTTAGATTAGTATATTTACCTAAGTGGGAATATTCTATAAATCTTTTTAATGCTAATATTTTATTTAATTCTAGTGTGCTTTTAGTGTTTATTTTAAAAAAGACTTTTCCTGTAAAACCAACTTTTGGAGGAAGTGTTGGCATTTCAACATGGAAAGTTCTTAAAAACACTGCGGTAATTCTTACGTGTTTTAAAATCCAATCATTATCAAAACTTATTTTCTTTCTTGAAAAAGCATTCCATTTTTCAGTAGCATCTATAAATATCTCAACTGGATCTGGAAGTAAATACTCTATGTTCTTTTTTTCAAGTATTGTTGGAGTTATAAAATCTAACACTATTTCTGTAGTTAATTCATTATTTTGTAGTAAATCTTCAAAATCTTCTTCTTGTAAATTTTTTATTTTTATTTTTTCTATATGAACATCTCCAATAAGCAGTCTATCTGAAGGTATTGAAAACACTTCAAGAAAATATTCTAAAAGTTTTTCATCTAAAACTGAAAGTTCAATAGAAAAATTGGTTATTAATTCCTTTTCATTATAAAAAAATCTTGGATATGATATTGTGTATGGTTTTACTTTTTGTTCCTCTATTTTTAATCTTTTTTCTAATGGAAATTTCAAAAGAAATATTTCATTTAGTCTACTTGGTGGTATAAATTGTGGTAATGTTGCCTTATCTAAATAAATATCCAATAAGAATTTTGCCGGCATTATACTTTTGTTTCTTCCTTTTCTTCTTCCTTATCTTGTAATATTTCACTTACATCTAATGTATAAACGTGAGATATTCCTTCCCTTGCAGAAACTCCTATTAATCTATCTGCATAACTTGCCATTGTATCTCTAAGGGTTACTACTATAAATTGGGCTTCTTTTGATAGTTCTTTCATCAATTGGGCTATTTTTCTTGCATTTGCATCATCTAAATGGGCATCTACCTCATCAAAGTAATAAAATGGAGCTGGTTTATATCTTTGGACAGCAAATAAAAATGCTAAGGCTGTTAAGGTTTTCTCTCCTCCTGACATAATTTCAAGTCTTTTAACATCTTTTCCCCTTGGTTTTGCTTTTAATAAAACTCCTCCAGAAAGAGGGTCATCTTCATTTTCTAACTCTAGATAAGCCCTACCCCCTGGAGATAATTGTTTAAATATTTTATTTAGATTTTTATTCACAGTTTCATAAACTTCCATAAATGCTCTTATTTTCTTTTCTTCAAGGCTTTCTATTAGCTCTTCTATAGATTTCTTTTCTTCAATTAATTTTTGTAATTTTTCATTTAAATCTTCGTATCTTTGTTTTACTTCTTCAAAGTCTTCTACTGCTTTTTGGTTTACTGCTCCTATGGATTTCCTTGCATTTTCTAATCTGATTAGCTCTTTTTCTAACTGTTTTAAATCTCCTTTAATTGGCTCTCCTGTGTATTCTTCTTTTAGAAGTTGTATTTCTAATTTTACGTCCTCAAGTTTTTGTTCTAATTTTCCTTTATCTTCTAGTAAATATGTTATTTGTTTGTTTATATTATCTTCTTCAAATCTCAATGCTTTTAGCTGTTCCCTTAAACTATTAAGTTCATTTTGGAGGTTTTCTTTTTCTACCTGTTTTTCTTTTAAACCTTCCCAAAGCTTTTGTAATTTTTGGTTTTCTTCTTCTATTAGTTTTTGAAGTTCTTTTATTTGGGTCTCCTTGTTTTTTATTGCTCCCTCTGTTTTTAATTTTTCATTTTCTATCTGATAAATTCTTACTTTTACAGAATTTTCTAGCTTATACTGCAAAGATGTAAGTTCATTTTCTAGGTTAATTTTTTCTTCTCTTAAAGCATAAACCTGTTTTGTTGCTTCTTCCCATTCTTTTCTTAATTGATGAAGTCCTTGGCTTTCCATTTTTTCTAGAATTGCCTGTTTTCTTCTTTCTGCTAAAGACAGTTGTTTTTTTACTTGCTCTATTTCCTCTTTTAGGCTTTCTATTCTTGCTTCTGTGTTAATTTGACTTTGTTTTATTTCTCCAATTTCGTGTTCTAAAACAGATATTCTGTTTACTATGTTTGTAATCTGGTTTTCTATATCTTTTTCCCTTTGGATAATGCTTTCGCTCTCTGCAGAAATTTTGTATATTTCTCTTTCTTTTTCTTGAATTTGGTTAGCTAGTTTTTTTAACTCTTCTTCTATTGCATATTCTTCTGTTTTAAGCCTATCATCTTCTTTTTCTAATCTTTCTTTTTCTGCTTCTAAAGCTCCTTTCCCTAGTGTTGCTTTTGTTTTTGATGAACCTCCTGAAATTGTCCCTGATTTTTCAAATATATCTCCATCTAAAGACACCATTCTAAATACACCAATACCCAAAGATTTAGCAGAATCAAAATCTTCAACGATTACTGTATCTGAAAAGACATATTTAATAGCTTTTTCTATTTTTGGGTCATACTCAACAAAATCTACTGCTAGACCTATTACACCTTTTCTAAATGGAGGTTTTGTTATTTGTGGAATACGGATTTTATTTAATGGAATAAATGTTAATCTTCCTGCCTTTTCTCTTCTTAAGATTTGAATACATTCTTTAGCTACATCTTCATTTTCTACAACTACATTGGTTAGTCTACTTCCACCTGCTGATTCTATTGCTGTTGTTAGTTCTTCATCCTTTACAGATATAAGGTCTGCTACTTGACCATAAACTCCTGGGATGTTTTTAATTAAAGAGTATGCTCTGTCCTCTTTCATATGTTGTAGTTTTACTAGGACTTCTGTTAATTTTTTGAAGTTCTCTTCTCTTTTTTTTGCAATGTTTTCTAATTTTTTCTCTAATGCGTCTTTTCTTATTTTTAGTCTGTTTATTTCACTGTGCAGGCTTTTTAATTTCTTTTCTTGAGTTTTTGTGTATTGAGAAATGTTTGATTTTGATTTTTTAAGACTTTCTAGTTCTTGTTGTAGTTTTTCTATTTCTTCTTTGTATGTTTTTTCTTTGTTATAAAATTCTTCTAATTTATGTCTTAAAGAAACTTCTTCTTTTTCAAGATTTGATAGAGCATCTTTTAACCTTTTTTCTTCTTTTTCAACCTCTCCTAAATCAAGTCTTGCTTTTGTTCCTCCAATTTCTATCTCTTTTAGTTTTCTATTTTTCTTTTCTAGGTTTTCTTCTGCTTCTTTTAATTTAGCTTCAATTTCTGGTAGTTTTTGTTTTATCTTAGCTATTTTTTCTTCTAGCTGTTTTACTTCTTCAAATTTTTCTTCTTTTTCTTTTATTAGTTTTTTTAGATTTTCCTTTAACTGGAAAATTTCTTGCTCTAGTTCTGAAATTTTCGTTTTTGAAGTTTCTATTTTTGCTGTTATGCTTCCTTCTTTTTCTTTAATTGGAAGTAGCGATTGTTGAAGTTCATCTAGCTTTTGTTCTACCTGTTTTATGTTTGATATAAGTTCTTTTTGCTGATGAAGATTACTTTCTTTTTGCATGTAATATGAGTTTAACTTTTCTTCTATTTCTTTTAGTTTATTTGCTGTTTCTTCTTGATTTCTTAATAAGTTGAATAATTTTACTCCTCTAATCTGATCTTTTATTTTTTCAATTTCCTCTTCAAGCTTTAATGCTTTTAATGCATTTTCCCTTTCTTCCTCTAATCTTTTCAGATTTGTTTTTACTTCTTTTAAAACAAGCTTTGCACTATTTAGTTTTTCTTCTGTTTCTTCTAAGTCTTTTAGGGCTTTTTCTTTTTTTTCTTCGTATTCTGTAATTCCTGCAATTTCACTTAAAATATCTCTTCTTTCTGCAGGAGTCATTTTGATAAATTTAAATATATCTCCCTGTGTAACTATGTTGTATCCTTGTTTTGGAATACCTGCCATTGATAAAAGTTCTTCAACTTCATACTGCTTTGCTGGACGACCGTTTATTTTGTATGTGGATTTTCCGTTATGTTCTACCTTTCTATAAATTGAAACTTCTTCATCATTTAATGGAAATGCTCCAAGATTTTTAAATACAACTTCTACTTCTGCATATTCTGCAGATTTTCCTTTAGAAGAAAATATTAAATCTGATAACTTTAAAGCTCTCATAGATTTTGCAGAAGCAAGACCAAGGGCAAAAACTATTGAATCTCCAATATTACTTTTTCCTGAACCATTTGGCCCAACAATTCCTACAAATCCATCACCAACAGGTATTGATAATCTCCTAAGTCCGTAAGATTTAAATCCGTAAACATTAATTCTATCTATATATGCCTTTGACATCTTCTTACCTAAAATTTTTTTTATCCAATTGATATATAGATAGAATTAATGTTTACGGATTTAAATCTTACGGACTTAGGAGATTATCAATACCTGTTGGTGAT
>QNYP01000061.1 GCA_003978675.1 Hydrogenothermus sp. | reverse complement strand
AATATAGTCTGCAGATACCAACCTTTGACCTTTTTTATTTACCTTTTCTTTATTTTCAACTGATTGCATCTTTATTACCTCCTTAAATTAATTTTCTTAAAGACCTAATTCTTTTTTTACTTCTTTTGCTACTTCAATAAATTTTTTAAATTCATATAGGAGGATAATATGGCTACATTAGGTCCAGCTCAGTATTCGCCATACCCAGTGGCTGTTTATGAAGGAGTTTTAACACCTCCAAAAGGTAAAGCTCTTTTGTTCAATGAGATTGTAGATGAAGAAACTGCGATGAGAGAAGCTGCAAAAGCTATGCTGACAAGAGATAATGCTACAATATTCCCAGGGCCACAGGTTCTGTATGCTTGGAATGAAGAGGCTACCGAAAAAGCTAAACTTGTAAAAGAAATGGCAGAAGTTTTAAATGCGAAAATAATTCCGATGTATGACTATAGACCAAAGTATCCAAAAATTGACCCAGAGGTTGAAATAAACCCTAACCATCCAAACCTTACAATATGGCATAACAAAATTAAAGCTTGTATTTTTATTGGAGTTCACTGCCATTATGCTAATGTTGCATTAAAAATTATAAGAAGTGAAACAGATTGTTTCACAATTGCTATGTGTAGCCAAGCAGGACACGAAGATGCAATGATAACTTTAAGAGATTAAAAAATTTATTGAAGTAGCAAAAGAAGTAAAAAAAGAATTAGGTCTTTAAGAAAATTAATTTAAGGAGGTAATAAAGATGCAATCAGTTGAAAATAAAGAAAAGGTAAATAAAAAAGGTCAAAGGTTGGTATCTGCAGACTATATTTTGTTTGAAGCTCCTAGAGAAAAACACTTTATGACAGGTTCAGAAGCTGTTAAAGAAGCTGTTAAAAGAGCATCTGTTGATGCATCAGTATCTTATCCTATTACTCCTCAGTCAGAAGCAGCACACCTAATTGGAGAACTTTGGGCAGAAGGTTATGTTGGTGTTTACTTTAGAGGGGAGAACGAATTCGGTGTTATGTCAGAAGTAGCTGGTGCTGCAATGGCAGGCGCTAGAGTTATTACAACAACTTCTGGACCAGGAACGTTAAGAGCTTTTGAAAACTTCCCAATGTGGTCTGGAACAAGGATTCCAGTTCAGCTTGTTTTAATGGCAAGAGGTGTAAATGCTCCATTATCTATTCAGCCTGATAACCTTGAAGTAGATTTCTTGCTTGATACAGGTTGTATGATTTGGTATGCGGAAAACGTTCAAGAGCTATTTGATATGATTATTGCTGGATTTGCAGTAGCAGAACAACCAGATGTTCATGTTCCTGTAATTACTGCTGTTGATGGATTCTTCGTTTCTCATACAAGAGAAGCAATTTATCTACCACCAGATGATATAGCATTAGAGCCATACAACCCTTATAAATCTCCTATGCCAGTAATAGATGCAGAAGTTCCTCCAGGAAGATTCTTAAGAGACCCATTTGTTATGAAATCTAACTACATTTCTTATGCAACTCATGCTAGCTGGCAGTGGGAAGTTAGATCAGCTATAGAAAGATCTAGACCTTATGCTAAACATTATTTAAAAGGATTAATTGAAGAATTTGGGGATAAAGATGGAGATGTTGTATTTGTTGCTTGTGGAACAGCAGCATCTCAGGCAAAAGAAGCAACAAGGGTATTACTAGATAAAGGTATAGCTGCAAAAGTTGTAAAACTAAAGACAATAAGACCTTTCCCTGTGGAAGAAGTGTTAGAAGCGACTAAGAATGCTAAATACATTTTTGTTCCAGAGTTTAACGTTGTTGGTTGGCTTGAAAGAGAATTAAGAAAGGTTCTGTACAAAAAATCAAATGCAGAAATCATAGGAACTCCAAGGGTTGCTGGTGGTATGACAATGCCAACAGAAGTTGTAGTTAAAGAAGTTTTAGAGAATATAAAATAAAATTCTTAAGGAGGTAATAAGATGTCATTTAAGATATATAAAGTAAATGAAGCATTAAGAGATGTAGTTCCTCAAGAAGTAATTGACCTTGAAGAGAAGGCTACTTGGGGAGACCCAAAAAGAAGTGTAATGCAAATTCCTACTCACAAAGAGTTATTAGAAGAACACTCTCTTTGTGCAGGATGTCCAGAAGCAGCAGCTATTAGATACATTCTTGCTTCTTTACCAAACCCAGAAGATACAATTATCGTTAACTCAACTGGTTGTACATCATTAGTATTTCCTCACATCTCATTACACACTGTTCACTCATTATTTGGAAACCAAAACTCTGTAGCATCTGGTATTAAAAGAGTTCTAGAGTATAGATTTCCTGATAAAGTAAAAGATGTTGTTGTTTTAGCTGGTGATGGTGCTACTGTTGATATTGGTTTAGACTACACTTTACAGTCTTTCTTTAGACAGGAAAAAATAACTACAATCTGTTTTGATAATGAAGTTTACGCTAATACAGGTGGACAGGAGTCTGGATTAACTCCAAAAGGACATGTATTTAAAATGGCTCCAAAAGGAAAACAGTTTGAAAAAGTTCCTATGTGGCAACTTGCAATAGACTCGGGATGTCATTATGTTGCAAGATTAACAGTTTCTTCTCCAAAAAGAGTAGAAAAAGTCATTAAAGAAGCTATTTATGTAGCTAGAGAAGTAGGACCAACTTATGTTCACTTATATACACCTTGTATCCTAGAAATTGGATTGAACTCTGATGATGGTCTTGAAGAAATGAGAGCTAGGGATAAAGAAAGATTCAAATTCTTTGAGTATAAAACACCTGAAGCTGAAGAAGTTTTAGCTAAATATAAAGAGGAGGGCTTATTATAATGAGTAGAAAAACAATCTCTATAAGAATGCCTGCTCTTGGTGGGCAGGGTGCTGTTACTGCTGCTCACATTATTGCTACTGCTGCTGATAATGAAGGATACTATGCAGTATCTAATCCATTCTTTGGTGCAGAAAAAAGAATGGCTCCTTCGGAAAGTTATGCAAGACTTGGTGTAGTGCCTATTTATGACAGAGGTGAAGTTGTTTATCCTGATGTTATAATGGTTTTCCATCCTCAAGTTATAACAATGGGTAAATCTTATACAATGCCTTTCTATTCTGGAATTAAAGAAAACGGACTTATACTAATTAATAGTGAGGAAGATTTACTTACTCCTGAAGATAAAAAACTACTTGAAGAGAAAAATGTTTATGTTTTAAGTAGAGACTTTACTAAGTTTGCTTTAGAAATAGCAGGAACTGAGCTTGCTACTAACATGGCAATGCTTGGAGCATTATTTGGAGCTATTGGAATAGTTAGTAAACCTTCTATTGAAGAAGGTATTAAAGCAAGATTCCTAAAGAAATATGTAGCTTCTGGTGGAACAGCTACTCTTGACTCTGCAATTGAGAAAAAGTTCAAAAGAAAACTTGAATTAATTGAGAAAAACCTCGCAACTGCTTCAGCAGCTTATGACCTTGCTAGAGAATGGGCACAAGAGCAAGGAATTGAACCTTTCTTACCTCCACCTCCTAGCAAAGAACAGGCTGCTTAATATAAAATTTAGCCCCCAAGTTGACGGGGGCTTTTATTTATCTAACACTTTCTTTTTGAACAGTTTCAACTAAAAATTTAACTTTTTCAAATTCCATATCAGGCATTAATCCATGTCCTAAATTAAATATATGTCCACTATCTTTCCCCCATTTCTCTAAAATATCAACTGCTTTTTTCTTTATTACTTCCTTATCTGCATATAAAACAATAGGGTCTAAATTCCCTTGAACAGCAGATTTTGGATAAACTTTTTCTTTTACATCTTTTAAATCTATCATCCAGTCTACACTGTAAGCATCAGCTCCAGAAGTAATCATATAATCTAAAAATCCTGCAACTCCTTTAGTAAAATGAATAATTGGTTTATCAGTTTTTTCTTTTAATTTGCTGATAATCTTCTTAATAGGAGGTAATGCAAACTCTTTATAATCATCAGGAGATAAGTATCCTCCCCAACTGTCAAATATTTGAATTACATCAGCTCCACTTTCAAATTGAAAGTATAAATAATCAATTAAAGAATCTGCAAGTTTATCTAGTAGATTTTTGAAATCTTCAGGATAGTTATACATAAATGCTTTAGCTTTTTTGAAATCTCTTGAAGTTTTTCCTTCAATCATATAAGCAGCTAATGTAAAAGGAGCTCCACAAAATCCAATTGTTGGAATTTCTCTATTTAATTTTTCATTTACACCTTTAATAATTTCTCCAACATAGGAAACTTCCTCTACATTTAAAGGTCTTAATCTATTTATATCTTCAGGAGTTTCTATTGGAGATTCAAAAACTGGTCCTTCTCCTTCTTTAAACTCAAAATTGAATCCCATCGGTTCTAAAGGTGTTAAAATATCTGAAAATATAATTGTTGCATCTACATCTAAAAGTTTTTTAGGTAAAATAGAAGCCTCTACTGCTAGTTCTACATTTTTATAAAATTTTTTAAAACTTCCTGCTTTTTTTCTTAATTCCCTATATTCCGGCATATATCTTCCTGCCTGACGCATTAACCAGATAGGAGTTCTTTTTATAGGTTCTTTTTTTATAGCTTTTAGGATTAAATCATTTTTAGGATTTTGCATGTAATTCTCCTTTTTTTAAGGATAAGTGAAGATAATTATATACAAAATAATAATAAGATTTCTTAACTAAATCCTTTATTCATTATACTTCAAAGAATTTAGTTCATTTTCACAAAGTTTAAACATATCATCTATTAAATTTCTTACTTTATTAGTATTGTATTCTATTTCATTAGATTCTTTTATAGAATGTTTAATCATAGGAAGTATTTCTTCTATTAATTGTGTTGTATTTTCTACAAGTTCTTTAACCTGGTTAAATATAATTGAGAATTTTTGTTCTCCAAGTCTGGCAGATTCAACAAGACCATTTAGCTGTATATAATGTAGTTCTTTTATTATTCCTTCTATTTCATCTATATAGTTTAAAGTTTTCTTGAGGTAATTATCTAGTTCCATGGAAAGTTGAATAGTTTTACTTGCTGAGAATCTTAAAGACATAAGTAGATCCATTAAATTTTCTAAATCTTTTTCTTTCTTTTCAATTTCTTCAACGTTTTTTCTTACGAATTCTTCTATGAAATAGATAGTTGCAAATATTTGTAGTCGTGATGTGTTCATGTATAAGACAGATTGTCTTACTATTTCTAGTAAGTTTTTCATATCTTTTCTTAATCCATTTACAAGTTTTCCAATTTTTTCGGAATCCTTTTTTATTTCAGAGGAAACTATAAAGAAAGAAGCTCCTGTTGAACCAAGTTTATAACTTTCTACAGATGAATTTAAAGCAATCAGCGATAGCTCATCTGTGATTTCATAAATATACTTAAATTTATTTTCAAGCTCTTTTTCAAGTTGTATAAAAGAATTAACTTTTTTTGTTAAAGATTTATATAAGCTTTCTATTTTTTTATATTTTACATATATTTCGTAGAATCTTACAAAGTCTCCGGAAAATTCTTCTTTTGATAATTCCCTATTTAAATATTTATCTTTATCCCTTAGTTCTTCTAATAATATATCTATCATTAATGATTCATAATTTGAATACCCCATAGCTTTTAAAGAATTAATTAATTCTTTTTGTGATTTTTCCATAGAATCGTTGTTTTGTTTTTCTATCTCTTTAAGCTTACTATATAGATTTTTGATAATAGGAAACAATTTAGATGTTGGCTTTACTCTTATGGATAAATATTTTTCTTTGTCTCCTTTAGGGTTATAAACTGGAATTACGAGAGCAAAAACCCAGTAATAAGAACCATCTTTTGCGGAATTTTTTACATACCCCACAAAAGGTTTATCATTTTGTATAAAATCCCATAGTAGTTTAAATATTACTCTAGGCATATCTGGATGTCTGATTTTATTGTGAGGACTTCCTGATAATTCTTCAGGACTATATTTTGCTATCTTATAAAATACATCATTACCATTAATAATTGTTCCTTTTAGATCCGTTTTAGAAAAAAAAAGCTCATTAACTTTAAAAGAGGATTCTGTATTACTAAATACCTTGTTTTTCTTCACTTTTATTACTCCATTTTACATCTCTAATAATAGGCTAAAAACAATTCTACTCCTCTTATTAAAATTTTTGCAACTGAATTCATGTAAAATGTGAAAATTAATAAATCTAAATGAAGAGGGAGCAAATAGCTCCCTTTTTTTATTGTTTATAGTATTTGTAGACTATTCAGTATTATTTTCTTCTTTTTTCTTTGGAAGAAACTTTAGTTCTCCATTTTCTTCGTCTATTACAACAATATCTCCAGGTTTTACTTCTCCTTTTAGTATTAAATCTGCAAGTGGAGTTTCAACATATTTTTGTATAGCTCTTCTAAGTGGTCTTGCTCCGTAAACTGGATCATATCCAAGTTTTGCTATTAATTCTTTAGCTTTTTCTGTAGCTTCTATCATTATACCTCTTTCGTGCAATCTTGCATTTAGGTTTTTAAGCATAAGTTCAACAATTTGTAGTAGCTCTTTCTTGAATAGTGGTTTAAATACTAATATTTCATCTAATCTATTTAGAAATTCTGGTCTAAAGTAGTTCTTAACTTCTTCTAATACTTTTTCTTTAGCAATGTTAAATTCTTTTTCTATTGTTTCTTCATTTGCATCAAATGGTATAAGTGTTAAATACTGACTACCTATGTTAGAAGTTAAGATAATAATCGTATTTCTAAAGCTTACAGTTCTACCTTGTGCATCTGTAAGTCTTCCATCATCTAATACCTGTAAGAATACATCAAATACTCTTGGATGAGCTTTTTCTATTTCGTCTAATAAAACTACAGAATAAGGTTTTCTTCTAACTGCTTCAGTTAGCTTTCCACCTTCTTCGTATCCAACATATCCTGGAGGTGCACCAATTAATTTAGCAACAGAATGTTCTTCTTTAAACTCTGACATATCAAGTCTTATTAATGCATCTTCATCACCAAATAGTAGTTCTGCCAATGCTTTTGCTGTTTCAGTTTTACCTACCCCTGTTGGACCTAAGAACATAAATGATGCAAGTGGTTTTCTAGGATCAGATAATCCTGCTCTTGCTCTTCTTATGCTTTCAGCAACTGCTTTTATAACATGTTCTTGGTCAACAACCCTTTTGTGTAGTTCTTCTTCAAGGTGTAAAAGTCTTTCCATTTCTTCTTCTTTAAGTTTGGATAATGGTATACCTGTCCAATCAGATACGACTTCTGCAACATCATCTTCTGTAACAACTGTTTTTTCTGCAATTTTGAGCTCTAATTCTTTTATTTCTTTTTCAAGTTTAGCTTTTTCTATTTTTAGTTCTGCCTCTTTTTCATAATCTCCTTTTTGAGATTCTTCTTCGATTTTCTTTTCCAGTTCTTCAAGTTGTTTTTTAAGTTGTTCTAATCTCATATGTTCATTATCAGAATTTAGCATCATTTCTTTGAGCTGTTTTTCTAGATTTGCTTTTTCAATTTTTAGCTGCGCTTCTTTTTCATAATCTCCATCTAAAGATGCTTGAACTATTTGCTCTTCAAGTAGTTTTATTTTTCTTTCTAGCTCGATTACTTCAGGTGGAGCATATACTAGTTTTAATTTCTTTCTAGCACATGCTTGGTCTAAAGCATCTATAGCCTTATCAGGTAATCTTCTATCCTGTATGTATCTGTGAGTTAATTTCGCAGATGCTTCTATCGCAGAATCATCAATTTTTACACCGTGATGTTTTTCTAATTTAGGCCTTAAAGCTCTAAGTATTTCTATAGTAGTTTCTACATCTGGTTCTTCTACTAAAACAGGTTGAAATCTTCTTTCTAATGCAGGATCTTTTTCTATGTATTTTCTATATTCCTCTAGAGTAGTTGCACCAATTACTCTAAGTTCTCCCCTAGCTAAAGCTGGTTTTAGTAAGTTGCCTGCATCTGTTGAACCTTCAGTTGCTCCTGCTCCAACTATAGTATGAAGTTCATCTATAAATAAAATTATTTCTCCTTCAGACTTTTTAACTTCGTCAATTATTCCTTTTAATCTTTCTTCAAACTCCCCTCTATATTTTGTTCCGGCAAGCAATGCTCCCATATCAAGAGCAATAACCCTTTTATCAAATAAATCTTCTGGAACTTCTTTATTAACTATTTTTTGAGCAAGTCCTTCTACAATAGCAGTTTTACCAACACCTGCTTCACCAACTAAAACTGGGTTGTTTTTGCTTCTTCTTAAAAGTATCTCAATAACTTGTTGTATTTCTTTTTCTCTACCAATAACCGGGTCTAATTTCCCTTGTTTCGCAAGTTCTGTTAAATCAACACCAAATTTTTCAAGTGCTGATTTTTCTTCTTCTGCCATTTCTTGTTGAATGTTTTCTCCATTCATTTTTTCCTTTCCTCCTTTTAGTATTTGTTCTAAAATTTTTCCTGCAATTGTATCTTTAGCATCAACTAATGCAGTAGCAATATAGACAGGAGAAACTTGAGATTCTCCTTTTTCTAGAGCAAGTTTTTCTGCCTGTTCTAAAACTTTTATTAATTTATTAGCGTAAACCTTTCCACTTTTTGTTCCTAAAACTTCTTCTGCTATTTTAACTATAATTCTATCAGGTGAAAGTCCAAGTTCATCAATTTGTTTAACAAAATCTGAATTTTCAATAATTTTGTATAAAACAGATGATAAGCTAGCTTCTCCATTTAAAAATGCATTTGCAGTAGCTTCGTCTATCACTTGAAGTAATGAACTTTTAATCTGGTTTAACTGTCCTTTTAGTTCTTTTTCATATCTTGATAATCTTTCATATTCTAATCTTGTTGAACTTCCAAAACCGCCCCAGAAACTACTTTCTTCATATCTCAGTTCATTTTCAAGTTGTCTTTTGGCTTGAGCTACTTTTTGAATTTCTTCAGTTATCTGGTTAATATTAGCCTTAACTTGTGATAATTGGTTTTGCAAATTTTTTAAATAATCAATGTATTCTCTTGTAGATTTATCAATTTGAGAGTATAAATCATTTAAATATTCTTGTATTTTTTGGATTAAATCTTTTGTATCAATTCCCCTTTTTTCTAAAACTTTAACTAAAGGGGAATCTTTTTTACTAATAATAGCAAGTAATAAATGGTCTGTGTCTACAAGCCTATCTTTCCTTGCATTAGCATTGGATTTTGCACTTTCTAAAATTTCTTTTGATTTTTGGTCTAGAAGATTTTCGCTAAACATTTTAATCCCCCTATAATTTTAGTGAATTATTGTTAGATAAATTTATAATATTTTTCTAAAATGTCAATAGCTAACTATAAATTAATTCTTCTAATTTTGAGATAATCTTGTCTAGTTCAAATTCTTTTGCTTTTTCTATAGCATTTTTGCTAAATTTTTTTCTTAAATCTTCGTTCTCTAAAAGAATTTTTACTTTTTCTACAAATTGGTCTATATCTCCAAAAGGAACTAAAAAGCCATTTTTACCATCATCTATTATATCTACATGCCCACTAAATTCGTTTTTAAATGCAACAACAGGTGTTCCACAGGCGAAAGATTCTACTACCACCCTTGGAAATCCTTCATCTCTTGAAGTAAATACAAATACAGATGATTTAGATATGTATTTGGTAGGATTTGGTGTAAAGTTTAATATGTATATATTATCTATATTCCTACTTATTTTTATTATATTTTCTTTTTCTTCTCCGTCTCCAACTAAAACTAAGTTTAGATTCGAAAAGTATATTTTTAATTTTTTGAAAACTTCTATAATCATATCTATGTTTTTAACTTTTGCAAATCTTCCTACAAATATAATAGTTTTGCTTTTAAAGATTTTTTCCTCTTCCTCTTTTAAAGATTGTATTTTTAAAGAATCTATTAATTTTAAATCTACAGGGTTTGGAATAATATTAATAAGTTCTTCTTTTAGACCAAAGGTATTAATTATGTCTTTTTTAGCAGTTGAAGATACTGTAATAATTTTATCTAATTTCTTGTATAAAAACTTAACAAGTTTTTTAAAAGGAATATGAACTATAGATTTATATTTAATTCCCGCATCTGTAGTTCTTATGAATCCGAAGAATTTTGTTTCTATGTTTGTATTATTAATTAACATCTTTGCAAGAGCTAAAGATATATTTTGAGTTTGCATACTTGAAAAAATAGCAAGAGGTTTTTCTTCTAAAATTATTTTTTTTAATTTGAAGGGTCTTACAAAATCTCCTGCATTTAAGTGTATATGTTCAAACCCTTCAATTTCTAAATTTGTTTTTCTATTTGTAATTATTTTTACTTTGTATCCTTTTTTTGCAAAACCTTCTGCTAAAAGTTTATTTGAATTAAAGACTCCTCCGGGCTGTAGACTAGGTGTATATAAAAAAATTTTTTTGTTTTTCATACTACTCTCTTAATCCTTCAACTATTTGGGGTAATTGTGAAACTATCATTCCATTTGTTGCCACAAATACAGCTCCTAATTCTTTCGCTTGTCTTGCCAAATCCGTTCTTGTATGGCCACAATATCCGATAGTCTTGTAGCCTTTTTCTATTAATTTTCTTATTGTTTCCATTGGATTGTTAGCCTTACTTTCTAGATTTATCAAGATAAAATCAGGTTTTATTTCATCTAAATCGCTTAAATGTTTTTCTTTAAAGAATGCTATTATTTTTGCTTTATATCCATTATCTTCTGCTAACTTTTTTATTTTAGAGTTTAGCATTAAATTTTCATCTATGATTAATAAATTCATAACTTTCCTCCTATTTAATTTTTAGTTTATATCTTTCTTTATAAATATCCTTTAGTTCTTCAAGTTTTTCTTCATAACCTTTTTTACCTATCCAAGCATACATAAACTCTTTACCTTCTTCAACTGCCGGCTGATCAAATGGATTTACTTTATATAAAAATCCTGATACAGCAGTAGCTAACTCATACATAATAATTAACATTCCTATGTTATATGGCGAAAGTTTATCTAAAGTTATTGTTAAATTTGGTATTTTACTTTTTATAAACGCTGCTTTTGTTCCAATAAGTTCTCCTTTTAAAAGCTGATTTAGAGTTTTTCCTTTTAAAAACCCTAATTCTTCTGGTAAATTTTCAGGAATTTTTATATCCCTATATGGATTATCAACAGTTATAAATGTAATAATCTTATCTTTTATTCCTTCTCTATATAGCTGTATTTGTGAGTGCTGGTCAATGGTTCCCATAGCTTTAACTGGTGTTTGACCAAGTTCATCTTTCCCTAAACTTTCTGCCCAAAGTTGTCTCCACCAGTCTACAAATCTGCTAAGTCTTTCCACATAAGGCATCATAACAGCAATACTCTTTTTTCTCCTCATGTTTGCTAAAAAATGTAAAACTGCAATTAAATAAGCAGGGTTATGTTCTACATGTTCTTCAACTAAACATAGTTGTTTCATTCTTTTTGCACCATCTAAAAGATCATCAATATCAATTCCTACAACAGATGCTGGAAACAATCCCACTGCAGATAAAACAGAAAATCTCCCTGATACATTTGAGGGAACATCAAAGGTTTTTATACTATGTTTCTTTGCAAATTCTCTTAAAAAGCCTTTATCTGGATCAGTTGTTATAACTATATGCTTATTCCATTTTTCTCCCACTTTTTCTTTTAATAAATCAAGAACTACCATAAAGTTTGCAATCGTTTCTATGGTTGAACCAGATTTTGAAATAACATTAAAACAAGTTTTATTTATGTCTATTAACTCTAAAACACTTGCAACTTTTTCGGGTTCAACATTATCTAGAACGTAAAATTTAGGATGATGAAACTGGTTATAGTTAATCCATTTTAAAGATTGAAACAGCATCTCTGTTCCTAAAGAGGAACCGCCAATTCCTACTAAGACAAAATACTCAAAATTTTCTTTTACATAATTTGCATATTCTTTGATTTCTGTTGTATCTATTTCTGGAATTTTTAAAAAGTAATACTGTTTATCTAAATTTTTCTGAATTCTATAGTGGGCTTCTCTTAATATATATTTAAGAGATAGAAGTTCCTCTCTTAAAAGACCGTCCCTTTCCCCAATTGTGTCAGCCATAACATTAGTGTAATCAATGCTTATCAATGTTTCCCTCCTAGGTAATTTTTTCTATATATTTGAAGTTTATTATGGGCTAATCTAGTAGGTTCAGGTAATTTATATCTCTTTAATGTGTTTATAGTTAACTTTAAAGCAGAATTTACAGAAATGTTATTTCCAGGGGAAATAAAAATAGGATTTGAGTTTTTTCTACTTCTTAAGATATATCCTCTTAATTCTCCATCTACATAAATAGGGTTATAAGATGAAGGCTTATTTTCAGGTTCTTTAAAATCTCCAACTAGTTTTGATTTTCCTATGCCAATAGAAACTTCTCCAGTAATTACTCCAAAGTGAGAAGCAATTCCCATTTTTCTGGGGTGTAAAATACCCATTCCATCTATAAAGAAAACATCTGGTTTAGTATTTAACTTTTTATAAGCTTCTAAAATTACTGGGAGCTCTCTGTAAGCTAAAAATGTTGGAATATACGGAAAATCTATTTCTTTAACTGCGAAAACTGTTTCGATTTCCTCTAAAGATGGATACTCTAAGACAGTGATTGCAGAAATAGCTGTAGTTTTGTCGCTCCATATATCAGTAAAAGTTGTGTCTATACCTGCTATGTATTTAATTTCATTTATGTTTTTTTTATCTATTAAACTTAACTTCTTAGAAAGTTCTAGTTGTTCTTTTTCTAACTTTTTTATAATTTCTTTTGAAACATTTTTATATTTATACATTTTCAAATATCACCATATTATCTGTATGAATAGCTTCTCTTTGATTTTTTTTGCCAATAACAGATTTTAATTCTTTGAAATTATATTCACTAATTCCTTTTCCAATAATAATTCCTTTTTCGTCTTCTATTGCTATAACCTCTCCTTTTGAAAAATAACCATCTACCTGTTTTATCCCAGCAGGGAGTAAACTTTTACCATTTTTTAAAGCCTTCACAGCTCCTTCATCTACTATAACTTTGCCTTTTACTTCAGATAGTAATGCTATCCAGCTTTTTTTTCCTGAATATTTTCTCCTTTGTTTATGGATATATGTCCCTTTAATATTTCCATTTATTATATCTAAAATTACATTTTCCTCTT
>QNYP01000060.1 GCA_003978675.1 Hydrogenothermus sp. | reverse complement strand
CTCTAGAAATAGTTCTCTGATTTAAATAAAACATCTCTAGTTTACCTTTATTTAAATCAGAGAACTATTTCTAGAGAAACGACTATAAATGGTATAGGACTACATTCTGGAGATTTTGTAAGTCTTACATTAAAGCCGGCTAAAGCTAATTCTGGAATTGTTTTTATAAAAAATGGAGTAAAAATCCCTGCTTATATAACATATGCAAAAAGTTTTGAATTTTCTACAACTATAGAAGACCTTGGCGAAAAGGTTCAAACTATAGAACATCTAATGGCATCTTTATACTTCTTAGGAATAGATAATCTCATAATTGAAATAAATGGTGATGAAGTCCCTATACTAGATGGCAGTGCTAATGAATTTATAAATTTGATAAAAAAAGCTGGTATTAAAACACTTCGTGAAGAAAAAGTTTATGCTGTTTTAGAAAAGGATATTTATGTATATGATGGAGACAAGTTTATAGAAGCTTTTGTATCTGATGAACCAATTTTTTCTTTTGAAGCTAAGTATAATAACCAAATAATAGGAAATAAAAAATTTACATTTAATCAGTTTAAAGATAATTATAATTTGGTTTCTCCAGCAAGAACTTACTGTTTTTATGAAGAAGTAGAAGCTTTAAGGAACCTTGGGCTTGCGAAAGGTGGTTCTTTAGAGAATGCAGTTGTTTTTAAAGAAGAAACTGTTTTAAATCCAGAAGGATTAAGATTTGATGATGAACCTGTAAGACATAAACTTTTAGATTTAATTGGAGACTTATACTTACTTGGTTATCCTCTTATAGGGAATATATACTCCTTTAAAGGTGGACACGCATTAAATGCAAAGTTTGTTAGAAAATTAATAGAAGAAAAGGCATTTTCATTAAAAAAAGCCAGTGAAATCTCTTTAAAGAAAAATGTTAAAGTAGCTTAATAACTTCCTCTATGGAAGGTTTTGTTGGAACAGCAAAAATTTTTATATAATCCTTTTCCAATTCTGTTTTAGTCGTATCTCCTATTGGGATTACTTTTATTTTTGCTAATAAATCTTTATAATTTTCAAAGTTTTCCTTAAATCCTTTAAAAGTAGAAGGACTTGAAAAAAGGATGTAGGTGTCTTTATTAATCAACTTCAAAAATTCTTTTTTATTATCAGGGAAATTAGTTATTGTTTCATATACAGGAATAACTGTTATATTTGGTAAATCTATTTTTTTTCCTTTTTTTGCTCTTAAGAATAAAAACTTTTTACTTTGTAAATTATTGTTATATATATACTCCTTAATGCCTTCTGCACTTTGTTTTTTAGGAATGATTATATTTGTAAATCCTAGACTTTTTAAAAATTTTTTTGTCTTATCTCCTGTAGTTAAAACAGGTTTATTTTTATCTAAAATTTCTAAATTTTTAAAGTACTTTAATGTTTTTTTTGAGGTAATTATTAAAAAATCATAATTTGACGGAATTTCTACATTTATTTCTAAAGATTTTGTTTTAATTAAAGGTAAATGAAATATATTTACTCCTTTTTCATTTGCTAGAAGTTTTATATGTTCTTCTATTGGTTCTTCTCTTGTTATAACTAGATTTTTCATCTATCAAAACCTGTTGGTATTAAAAAAACAAAATCAGTTTGTTTTAATATAAAATCATCCTTTGGATTTAAAATAACTTGTTTATTCCTCTCTACTGCTATAGGTAAAAAATGTTTTTCTCTAGCTGCTATTAATAATTCTCCAAAGGTCTCAAATTCTCCTATGTTAGACATTTTGACTTTTTTTATACCGCTTTCTTTATCTATCAATTCTTTTATTAAATCGGTAGCTCCAGGATTTAGTATACTAGAAAAGAGAATTTTACCTATTAACTGTCCATGAATTAAAACTTCTCTTACTCTCATTCTTTTTTTGAATATTTCTGCATCTTCGTCTAGTAAAACTTCTACGTATATGTTAGCTTCCGGATTTATACTTGATATTATCATAGCAGCTAAAGCAGTCCTTGCATCTATATTTCTTTCACTAAGACCTTCTTCTCTTTCCGCAACTATAATTATGTCAGACGCTTTGTCAACAGCTACATCTAAAAGTATATGGTCATGAACAAAATCTCCTTTTTTATAACCAATATAATCTGGAAGTTTTATACCAAAATTTTCCCTTGGCACATTCGTTATTATTACTATACCCTTTTCCTTGTCTAATCCCATAGAAATCATCTGCTCTACAATTTCTTCTGCTGTTTCATTCCATCCACAAATAACTATATGATTTTCAAGTGTTTCCAATTTTAAATCTCCTCCTTTTACACTCATTAATCTACTTACCAAAGCTGCTGAAAATGTTCCTGTTAAAGATGCTGCTAATATCATACCTCCCCCTATCATTACTGCTGTTAAAAACTTTCCATGTTCTGTAATAGGGGTTATATCTCCATATCCTACTGTGGAAACAGTTACAATTCCCCAGTAAATAGCATCCCACATGTCAGCAAAAGTTTCATTACCCGCATTATATTCAATTACATATACAACTAGTGAAAAACCAATTACCCATGTGGTTAAGGCAAGAAGTATAAACATAAAAAGTAAAGATTGTTCTTGAAGAGCTAAAAGTAAACTTTTTATCGCTCCTCCATATCTTATTACTTTTAAAATTCTAAGAAGTCTTAAAACTCTAAAAGCCCTTAATGGTCTGAATATAGGAAGAATTGCTATCAAATCTATAATTGCATAAGGTGTTAACATCCATTTTATTTTAGGTTTTAAAGCTTCTATAAATCCATTAAAAACTCTAAATGGTAAGCTTTTAAAAGGGTATTTATAAAATCCTTTCTTAAAATCAGAACTAAAATTAGATATAACCCACCATCTAAGAATATACTCAATAATAAAGAACCATAAAACTATATATTCATACTCTGCCAAATAAGAATTTAAATCAGGGGGTAGTTTAGTATTCCAATTGGGAATAATATCAAAAAGTATAGCTATAGATGAAGTTATAACTAAAAATAACGCAGCTATATCATATAACTGTTTATAAGGACTTGTCTCGTTCTCTAAAATATTGTATAAAGTGAACTTAATAAATTTTACATATCCATATAACCTTCTTTTTTCTTTGTATTTAAATTCTTTTTTTTTCAGTTTTAGATCTCCTGTATATTTTCTTTATCAAATAAAACCATAAAAAGTCTGTCTACTCCTAAAGATGCTCCACTACAATCAGGTAAATATTTTAAGGCATTTAGAAACTGTTTATCTATTTCGTAGACTTCTCCTGTTTCAAGTTGTTTTTGTTTAATATCCTCTAAAAACCTTTTTTCTTGCTCTTTCGGATCTGTAAGCTCAAAGTATCCATTTACTAATTCTAAACCGTTTATATAAACTTCAAATCTTTTTCCTTTTCCATTTTCTATTTTGGCCATTGCAGAAAATTGTTGTGGATAATCATAAATAAATGTCAAAACCTCCCTTCCTAAATTAGGTTCTACATAAAATGCATAAATTCTAAAAAATGCCTCCTCATATGGGATTTCTTTTCCTATATTTTCTTTTTTTCTTAAAAAATCCATCATTTTTGGATAATCTTCACTATAAATCCCTGTAAACTTATAAAAAGCCTCATCTACAGTTATTTTTTCCGATTTTCGAAGGTCAAATGTTTTTCCCTTATAATTCAATACTGGTTTTTTGTAAATAGAAATTGCTGTTTGAATAAATATATTTTGAGTATCATCCATTAAATCTTCTAGGTTATATCCAACCCTATACCATTCAAGCATTGTAAATTCTATTTTATGTTTTTTAGACCCCTCAAAATTTCTAAAAACTTTAGATATTTGATAAATATCTGTTTTATATCTTGCTAGTAGTTTTTTCATTTGAAGCTCTGGAGATGTGTGAAGATAGTAAGTTCTTTCTTCTCCACTAGAATTTGTTGCTTTTAGTTTTAGAGGATATATGTTGCTATCTAAATTTGGATATTCTTGAAGAATATCTGTAAAAACCTCTACTGCTCCTGTCTCATCAAAGTAGTTTCTTATTGCTTTTATTACTTTTGCTTTTTTAAAAATTAAATCATCTTGCTTTTTGTAATCTAAAAGCTTCATTTACACCTTTTACAGTTTTTATTGCAGAAAGGACCTTATCTAAATGGTCTTTATTCTTAATAGATATTATAAAATCATTTATAGCTTTTCCATCTGCTCTTATTCTTATATTGGCATTTGATATATTAGATTTTTGAGAAGCTATAGCAGAAGAAACCTCTGCTAAAAGTCCTGGTCTATCTTCCGATATTACTCTAAGGGCAACATTATAAAAAGCTCCTGATAAATCTTCTCTCCATTTTATATCTACTTTTTTCTCTGGGTGTTCCTCTAATATGTTTTTAGCATTTGGACAATCTTTTATGTGTATAGTTATTCCCTTTCCTTTTGTGATAATTCCTATTATTTCATCTCCTGGAATAGGTTTACAACACTTTGCAGTATGACATAAAAGATTACTTATTCCATCTACTTCAATAATTCCTTCTGTTTGGGTTTTCTGTTTTACTGTTTTTTTTGTTTTTTCTTCTTCTTTCCCTTGTAAAACTCTTAAAACTTTGTTTAAGGAAATTTTTCCGTCACCAATAGCTACAACTAAATCTTCAAAATTTTTAAAATTAAATCTTTTTATTAATTTTTCTTTGTCTTCATCTGTTAATGTAGTAATATCCCTCTTTGCCTTTCTTAAAATTCTATCTAGCAGTTTTTCTCCAAATTTTAAAGCTCTTTTCCTTTCTAATTTGTTTATATACTGTTTTATATTTGTTTTTGCTTTGGAAGTAACAACAAAATCCAACCAATGTCTACTTGGTTTTTTATATGGAGAAGTGATAATTTCAATAACATCTCCGCTTTTCAATTTCGTATTTAAAGGAACCAATCTACCGTTAACTTTTGCACCTTTACACTTGTGTCCAATCTGAGTATGTATTGCATAGGCAAAATCAACAGGTGTTGCTCCAGAGGGAAGTTTTATCAAATCTCCTTTTGGAGTAAATACAAAAATCTCATCTTGTATTAAATCTCCTTTAACTGTATTTATAAGTTCTTTTGATGGGTTTTGCTTTATACTTTCTAAAATGTTCCTAAGCCATACAAAAGATTTCAAATCTTTTTCTGATAACTTTTCTCCTCCCTTATATCTCCAATGGGCAGCAATACCTTCTTCTGCTATTTTATGCATTTGATGGGTTTTAATTTGTATTTCAACGAATCTACCTTCTGGACCAACCACTGTTGTATGAAGCGCTTGATAAAGGTTAGATTTTGGCAAGGATATGTAATCTTTAAATCTTCCTGGAACAGGTTTAAATGCAGAGTGTAAAATTCCCAATGTTAAATAACAGTCCTTTACTGTATCTACTAGTATTCTAACACCATATATATCATACACATCACTTAGTTTTAAACCTTTCCGTTTAGTTTTTTCAAAAATACTGTATAGATGTTTTGAACGGTACTGTATCTTTGCTTTAATACCATGTTTTCTTAAAATTTCATCTATTTGAGGAATAACTTTTTCTTTTAAGTATTTTTCTTGTCTTTCTCTTGACTGTGCTAAGAATGTTAAAACTTTCTTATATTCTTCAGGATAAAGATATTTAAAAGATATATCTTCAAGTTCTGATTTTATTTTCCAAAGACCGAGTCTAGCTGCTAAAGGAGCGTATATTTCTAACGTTTCTTTTGCTTTTTTTCTTTGTTTTTCTTCAGGTAAAAATTCAAAGGTTCTCGCATTGTGAAGTCTATCTGCAAGTTTTACAAGGATTACCCTTATATCATTAGCCATAGAAACAAGCATTTTTCTAAAGTTTTCTGCCTCTTCTTCTTCTTTGCTTTCAAAATGATACTTTCCTATCTTGGTAACACCATTGACAATATTTGCAACAGTTTCTCCAAATAAATTTTTTATTTCTTCTAAAGAAGTATCTGTATCTTCTACAACATCGTGAAGAAGTGCAGAAATAATTGATGTTTTATCTAGCTTTAAATCTGCTAAGATAATAGCAGACTCTATTGGATGTATATAATATGGCTCCCCAGATTTTCTAAACTGGTTTTTATGTTTTTCAATTATGTAATAAACAGCATTTCTTATTTGATTTCTATCTTCTTCAGAAAGGTAATCTAACTTATCTAAAAGTTTTTTTATTAGTGCATCTTCATCGCTCATATTACTGCTTCCAACCAGTTATCACCAAGGTCAGCTATAATTTCTAATGACGGGTCTACATTTTTTTTCAAATCATCAAGTATTATCATAAGTTCTTGAACACAATCAGGAGAAACTAACAAGTCTAATTTTCCTTCTTTTCCAACCCTTGTCCTAGGTAAAGCTATTCTTCCATGTCCATCTATAATCATAGATATAAAGTTTAGTTTTTTCGGATCTACTTTCAAGACTAAATTTACACTTTTTCTTGGGGGATTTGAAAGTTTCTGTAGGATATCTTTATCCATTAAAACTTTACTCCAAGTAAACTTACTTGAGAAATTGTATCTAATTTGTAATGATTTAAATTCACATTTTGAATCTTTATCTCTGGTAAGCTTGCATGCATTTTACCATTCTCTATTTCTACAAGAGCAGTTTGAGACTCATATACCCCAATACCAAAACCAACAATAAGTCCAACTAATAATCCAGTTCCTATTTTACTTCCAAAATCTTCACTATCAATTAAATAATAAGCACCTCCAGCTAATGCACCAACTCCTGCTCCATATAATGTGTCTCTAAATATGATTTCTCCATCTAAAGCTTTAGCAGAAGAAGCTAGTAAAGAAATTCCTAAAACTGAGCTTAAAATTAAACTTTTTATTTTTTTCATGAAACTCTTCTCCTTATAAATTTCTTATTTGTCTTATTATTATTATATATTCTCTCAAAATTATTTCTTTACTATCAAAATTTTCGGCTATAAAGGAAAGTTGGTTTAAAAATCCTTTTATCATATCTTTGTTTTCACTGGAGGATATAATATAAGCATCTTCTAAATATTTCTTGCTTTGTTGTAAATAGGCTTTTGCAAGTTCTAAATTTTCATTTTTATAAGCTAAATAACTAGCATATATGCTATTTTTAAATCTTATAAGTAGTAAATTTTCTTTAAATCCTATTTTAACCATTGGATCTAAAGCAATTTCTATCGCCTTTAATACCTTTTTTCTTCTCTTTGCTTTTAAATTATCATAGGCTATTGCTAAAAACATTTTCGCATTAGACAAAGGTTCATCAATTAACGGCATTGATATGTTCGTTTTTAGCTCATTTAAGTAATTTGCTATCTCTTTATTTTTAGATGTATCATAATTTTCTATAAATTTATTTAACCTGTCTAATATATTTTCAGCAATAATTATACTTGCCATTAAATTTTGAATATCAAATTTTAAAGAGATTAAATCTTCTTTATAGTATTTGTCTGGGAAATTGTTAATTCTTTTAACTAAAGTTTCTATCTTTTTTTTCAAAGAATAAGAAGAAGAATATATAGATGCCTCGTTTAGAAAAAATAATGCTGATTCAATATAGGCTAAAGCTTTATATAATTTTCTTTCCTTTACTTTTGTATAAGCTTGTAAGGAAGTGTTTAAAGCCTTTAATGTATATGTTTTTACTAAGCTTATTTGACTATCACTTATACCTGATGGTAGATAAAAATTCTTTTCTTCAGATTTAGCTTGAACAAAAAGTAGTAAAGACAAAAAGAAGGTAAACAATATTTTCTTCATAATGTATAAACAAAAGGGGCAACAAAGCCCCTAATATATTATTTTTCCTTTATTCTTAAAATTACTTCGTCAGGATTTACTTGGTCTCCAACTTTTGCAAATATTTTTTCAACAACACCACTTATAGGAGCATGAATTTCATTTTCCATTTTCATTGCTTCAACCATAGCAACAGTTTGACCTTGCTCTACTTCTTGTCCTTCTTCTACAAGAATTTTAGCTACTTTACCAGGCATTGGAGCTACGACATCTCCTGGTTCAGATGCTTTTGGTAATCCATCTCCTCCAGCTGTTGTAGTTGTAGTTCCTCCTTGTCCAGAAACAATAGCTTCTTTGTAAGGAGTTAATTGAATTTCTTCTAATTTTCCATCTACTCTTACATAGTATTTTCTTGGTTCATTATCATCATTTATAGATACACCTTCAATTTTAACTTTGTATTTTTCTCCATGGTAAACAACATCAAACTCAACAGGAGCTGCTGCACCAAGAACATTGCCATCACCAATTTCTGTAGGCTCAACAGCATCAACAGGTTCAGGAACAAGCTCTCCTGATTCTCTAAGTGTGAGATATTCCTTAGCCTGTAATGGGAATAAAATGTATAAGAGAATTTCTTCATCATTAGGGTCTCTATTTAATATAGCTCTAAGTTCTTCAACTGCTTTATCCCACTCTTGCTGGTCTGCGAGCTCAGAAGCTCTAATTTCAAAGCTCGGCTCTTTTCCTGGCCCAAGGATTTTTTCTGCTAATTCCTTAGAAATAGGTCCTGGAGGTCTTCCATATTTTCCTTCTACATAGTCTCTAACTTCTTTTGTGATAGTTTTGTATCTTTCTCCAGATAAAACATTTAAAACTGCCTGAACACCAACAATCTGTGAAGAAGGAGTTAATAATGGAGGATATCCTAAATCTTTTTCTACATTTGGAACTTCCTCTAAAACCTCATCTATTCTGTCTATTGCATTAGCTTCTATAAGCTGAGCTACCATGTTAGAAATCATACCACCAGGTATTTTATGGATAAGAACCTGAGCGTTAACACCTGCATACTCAGTTTCATATTTTTTGTATTTCTTCTTGATTTTCTTAACTTCTTCAGCAGCATCAGCTATCATTGCAAGGTCTAAACCTGTATCAAATGGAGTATCTTGAAGAGCTGCTACTACTGTTTCTGTAGCAGGGTGAGATGCTCCAAATGCAAGTGGAGATAAAACTGTATCAAGCATATCTATACCAGCTAAAACAGCCATTATATGGTTCATAGTAGCCATACCACTCATATCGTGGTTGTGAAGGAGAACTGGGATTTTTCCTTCTGTAATTTCCTTTATTCCTTTTATAATTTTATAAATTTCAAGTGGTTGTAAGATACCTGTTGCATCTTTGAATGAAATCCAGTCAGGTTCCATGTCTGCCAACTCTTTTGCATACTCCATCCATTTTTCGTATGTGTGAACCGGAGACCTTGTGTAGCTTATTTCTGCGTGAACTTCTCCACCAAATTCTTTTATAGCTTTAACAGCAACTTCAATGTTTCTGTTATCATTTAGAGAGTCAAATACTCTAAATACAGTTATTCCATTTTCTATTGCTTTTTCTACGAATTTTTTAACAGTTTTATCACTCTTTGGTTTGTATCCAACAATATTTTGCCCTCTAAAGAGCATTTGGAGTTTAGTTTTAGGCATTACTTCTTTGATTCTTCTTAATCTTTCCCATGGATCTTCTTTTAGGTATCTTAAAGATGCATCAAAAGTAGCACCACCCCAAACTTCAACTGCATAATATCCAATGTCATCTAATTTTGCACAAAGAGGTAATAAGTCATCAGTTCTAACCCTTGTTGCAAGTTTACACTGGATACCATCCCTTGGAGTTAATTCTGTTATTAAAATTTTCTTTTTAAATCCTTCTTTTTCAACTTCTTTAAGTTTTTCTTTAACTTCTTCCATTACTTCTATCATTTTATAAAAACCTCCTTATTGTTTTTAAAGTCCGTGGTGTGCAGCGATAACAGCAGATAAAAATGCAACAAAATCTTCTTTTGATTTATGTTCTTCATAATCAAAGATTTGCGGATGAGTTTTTATGTAATTTGTATCAAACTTACCAGCTCTAAAGTCTTCTTCTTCCATTATTTTCTTTAAAACAGGAATTGTTGTTTTTACTCCTGTAATTTCGTAAGTTTCTAATGCCGCTTTCATTCTATCTACAGCTTCTTCCCAGCTTGGAGCCCAAGCTATTAATTTTGCAATCATTGAATCATAATAAGGAGTTACTTCAAAGCCTTTTGAAGCAGCGTGCTCTACCCTTATCCCAAATCCACCAGGAACATAGTATCTTTCTACTGTTCCAATAGCTGGTAAGAAATCATGCTTAGGGTCTTCTGCATTTATACGACCTTCTATTGCAAAACCGTTAAATTTAATATCTTCTTGTTTGTAAGGTAATTTTTCTCCATCTGCTATTTTTAACTGCCATTTAACTATATCAATTCCAGTTATCATTTCTGATACTGGGTGTTCAACCTGTACTCTCGTATTCATTTCTATGAAATACAGGTTTCCTTCTTGGTCAGCTATAAATTCCATAGTTCCAGCATTGTAGTATCCTATTTCTTTTGCAGCCTTTACTACTATATCTCCATAGTATTTTCTTTTTTCTTCATCTAAGATTAAAGAAGGTGCTATTTCAACTAATTTTTGGTTTCTCCTTTGGATAGAACAATCTCTTTCCCCAAGGTGGATTACATTTCCATGTTTATCACCTAAAACTTGAAACTCTATATGTTTTGGATTCTCAATGAATTTTTCTAATAATAAGTCTCCGTTTCCAAATGCTTTCTGTGCTTCTGTAGAAGCTTGTTCATAGTTTTTAACTAATTCTTCTTCGTTATAACAAATTCTAATACCTCTACCACCACCACCAGCAGTAGCTTTTAGTAAAACTGGATATCCGATTTCTTTTGCTATTTTTTTAGCTTCTTCTACATCCTTTAAAACACCATCTGAACCAGGTACAGTTGGAACTCCGGCTTTTTTCATTACTTCTTTAGCTCTTGCTTTATCACCCATTAAGTCTATAACTTTCCACGAAGGACCTACAAAGTTTATACCTGCCTCTTCACACATTTTTGCAAATTCAGCATTTTCAGCTAAAAATCCATATCCTGGGTGAATTGCATCTGCTCCAACTTCTAGAGCTAAATCTATAATTCTTTGTTTATTTAAATATGTATCTAATGGATCAGAACCTATCATATAGGCTTCATCAGCCATTTTAACGTGTCTAGAAAGACTTTCAATCTCGTTATATATAGCTACTGTTGGTATTCCAAGCTCTTTAGCAGCTCTAATTATTCTACAAGCTATTTCTCCCCTATTTGCCACAAGGAGTTTTTTCATAATTAATTCCTCCAGTTTTAGACTAATTCAATTTTGTATTCAATTGGAGCTATTTGATTTATCATATACGCAATAGAACAAGTTCCTGGATCGTATATTGTTTTATCTAAAGCCTTTTTAACTTCTTCTTCTGTTGCATCTGTTTTTACTTTTACAGTTAAGTAAATCTTTAAAAACACTTTTGGATATCCATCAGTTTTTCTATCTGCATCTGTTTCAATTTCTACATCTTCTACTTTTTTACCTTCTTTTATAAGAGCCTCATAAAGATGTATTCCAACACAACCAGCTATTGAGTGGAATAGTAATTCTGGAGGTCTAATTCCTCTTCCTTTACCACCTACATATTCAGCAGCGTCAATTTTTACTTCAATTCCTGCAGGTCCAATTCCTACAAAATGAAAATCTTCCTTTTGTTTAACTTTTATTTGCATCTTATCCTCCTGTATTTAAATTCTGTTTGCTATCTCTTTAGCAAAATCGTAAGTTGAAACTTCTTTTGCAGAAATTCCCTGTTTTTCAAATCCTTTTACAATATCAGGAGTTCCTATTCTATCTACCAATGTTTTCTTAACTGCATCATATATTCTGTTTGCAGCCTCTTTCCAGCCAATATATTCAAGAAGCATTGCACCAGAAAGTGTTAATGAAAGCGGATTTGCTGTTGCTTTTCCAGCTTTACCCCAAGCTGTTCCATGTGTGCTCTCAAATAAAGCATAACCATCTCCAATATTTCCACTTGGAACAAATCCTGGTCCACCAATTAAAGCTGCAGCTAAATCAGAAACATAGTCTCCATTTAAGTTTTCAGCAATAATTACATCCCAATATTCAGGATTTAAAACAAGTTGCATAAGCATTTGGTCTGTTATTACTTTCTCTAGTTTTACCTGTCCTTCTTGTGGCTCAACTTCTGGGTCTGTTATTACCTTTCCTTTAAATTCTGGCTCTTCCGCAACTTCAAAAGCCCAGTTTATAAATGCTCCTTCAGTTGCTTTCATTATGTTTCCTTTTCCTATTACTGCCACATGCTTTTTGCCAAATTCTAATGCATATCTTAAGGCTTTTCTTACATGCCTTTTAGTTTTATATTCACTCATTGGTTTTACAGTTATACCAACATCTTCAGGAAATCCTGCTTCTGATGCACCCATTTCTTCTATTAAAAACTTTCTTACTTTTTGAGCTTCTTCTGTTTTTGAGAAAAATTCTATCCCTGAGTAAACATCGTCTGTATTTTCTCTAAATACAACAACATCAACTTTTTCAGGTTCAGGCACAGGTGTAGGTTGACCTATCCAATAAACAGGTCTAACAGCAGAATAATAGTTAAATGCTTTTCTTAAAGCTGAATACCTTTTCCAACAGGGGTTCCTAAAGGTCCTTTTATTCCAACTACTGCTTGTTTTAATAAACCTAATGTTTCCTGAGGGAGTCTTTCCCCTGTGTTTTCTTCTGCTTTATCCCCTGCTAAAGCCTCTATCCAAGTTATTTTTTTATTTGAACCGTAAACTTTTTCTACTGCAGAATTTACCACATAAAGCATTGCTTGAGTAATCTCAGGACCTATACCATCTCCCTCTATAAAAACAATTGCTGGATTATCAGGAACATTTAAAGTATTATCTTCATTTAAAGTGATATAATTTAAACCTTCTAAATTTCTTTCTTTTGACCACCAGATAACATCTTTAAGTTGAGGAGTGTCTTTTAACATAAAATCCTCCAAATAAAAAAATAACTTGGATAGAGGCTTTAGCAGGGGATAAAGCAGAAGAAAACACAGGGGAAAGACTCCCTCAGGAAACATTAGGTTTATTAAAACAAGCAGTAGTTGGAATAAAAGGACCTTTAGGAACCCCTGTTGGAAAAGGT
>QNYP01000059.1 GCA_003978675.1 Hydrogenothermus sp. | reverse complement strand
CCAGTAGAAGCACAAATTACAGCCTCTTTCCCTGCTTCTTTTGCTTTTGAAATAGCCATAGTCATTCCACGGTCTTTAAAAGAACCAGTAGGGTTTAAACCTTCATATTTCAAGTAAATTTTAACTTTTTTATTAAGTTATCAGGAGGAATATTTATTTTGGTTAGTCGATGGACTGGAATAATAAATGCTTATAGAAAATATCTCCCTGTGTCTGATAAAACTCCTGTTGTTACTCTCCACGAAGGAAATACACCTTTAATAAAAGCAGATAACCTGTCTAAAGCAATAGCTCCTGATAAAAAATTAACGATTTACTTGAAATATGAAGGTTTAAACCCTACTGGTTCTTTTAAAGACCGTGGAATGACTATGGCTATTTCAAAAGCAAAAGAAGCAGGGAAAGAGGCTGTAATTTGTGCTTCTACTGGAAATACTTCTGCTTCTGCTGCTGCGTATGCTGCTAGAGCTGGAATGAGAGCTTATGTTTTACTTCCTAAAGGAGCTGTAGCAATAGGAAAACTTTCTCAAGCTATGGTTTATGGTGCGAAAATAATAGCATTAATGGGAAATTTTGATGATGCACTTGCAATTGTTAGGGAAATAGGAGAAAAATATCCTGTTGAGGTTGTTAATTCTGTAAATCCTTATAGGATAGAAGGGCAAAAAACTGCTGCTTTTGAAATCGTAGATTTCTTAGAAGAAGCTCCAGATTTTCATTTTATACCAGTTGGAAATGCCGGAAATATAACTGCTTATTGGAAAGGATATAAAGAATATCAAAAGGAAGGAAAATCAAAAAAACTTCCTAGAATGATAGGCTGGCAGGCAGAAGGATCAGCACCAATAGTAAAAGGATTTCCTATAAAAAATCCACAAACAATAGCAACTGCTATAAAAATAGGAAATCCTTACAGCTGGCAGTCTGCATTAGAAGCAGCGAAAGAAAGTAATGGTTTTATAGATGCAGTTTCTGATGAAGAAATTTTACAGGCTTATAAATTAGTTGCTTCAACAGAAGGAGTATTTTGTGAACCTGCTTCAGCTGCATCTATTGCTGGAGTAATAAAATCTTACAGAAAAGGTTTATTTAGAGGTGGAGAAGTTATTGTTTGCACGCTAACAGGAAATGGTTTAAAAGACCCAGATACAGTAATAAAAGCGAGTGAAAAACCTATAGAACTTCCTCCTAATATAAATGAAATAGCAAAATATTTAGGATTATGAATGTATTAGTCTTTGGTCTTGGGGCTGTTGGGACAGTTTTTGCTACTTTTTTAAAAGAAAGTGGTAATAGCGTATATGCAGTAGTAAAAGAAAAGTATCTAAATCAGCTAATAAATAAACCTTTAAAGGTTGATGGTATATGGGGAAATCATAAAGCAAAGTTAGATGGTATTGTTTCAGATACGAAGCAATTAGAAAATATAAATTTTGATTTTATCATCTTAAGTGTTAAATCATATGATACAAAAGAAGCTATTTTAAGTTTAAAAAATTTAGTAAGAGAAAATACATTCTTAATCCTTGCCCAAAATGGATACGGAAATTACGAAACAACTAAGGAAATAATTCCTTCCCAAAATATACTTCTAGCTAGAGTAATTTTTGGAGCAAAATTAAAAGAAATTGGATATGCAACAGTTACTGTAAACGCCGATGATGTTGTAATTGGCCAACCTGAAAATCTAGCAGATGAAAATAAAGTAATAAAAATCGTTGAAACAATAAAAAATAGTAATATTCCTGCAAGGTATTCCCCTGAAGTTTATCAAATACTGTGGGATAAAATTCTTTACAACTGTGCATTAAACCCTCTCGGTGCTATTTTAGAATGTTCTTATGGAGATTTAGCAAACAATGAAGAAACAAGAAGATTAATGAATAAGATTATTATTGAAATATTCAAAACTGCAAAACTAAACAAAATAAATTTAAGGTGGAAAACCGCCAGAGAGTATATAAATTTCTTTTATGAAAAACTAATCCCTCCTACGAAAAACCATTACCCGTCAATGTATTACGATATAAAATCTGGTAAAAAAACAGAAATAGATGCTTTAAACGGTGCAATTGTTAATCTTGCAAAAAAAGTTAAAACAAATGTGCCAGTAAACGAAACAATAACTAGGCTTATAAAATTTAAAGAAACAAACACTAAAACGGAGGAAAAATGGAAAATTCTATAAATGAGGCAGACAAATACTTAATTGGTAATTATGCAAGATACCCTATAGCTTTTGAAAGAGGTGAAGGAGTTTATTTATATGATACAAAAGGAAAAAGATATTTAGATATGCTTGCTGGAATTGCTGTTAATACTTTAGGACACTCTCACCCGAAACTTACAGAAGCTATATGTAATCAAGCAAAAAAAGTTTTACACACATCTAACTTATTTCATATACTTCCTCAAATAGAAGTAGCAAAGATACTTGTTGAAAATTCACTAAAAGATGGCAAGGTATTTTTCTGCAATTCAGGAGCAGAAGCAAATGAAACTGCTATAAAACTGGTTAGAAAATACTTTTACGATAAAAACCAACCAGAAAAATATGAAATAATTACATTTACAGGTGGATTTCACGGAAGAACAATTGGTTCATTAACTGCCACAGCACAACCTAAATATCATGAAGGATTCAAACCACTTCTTGCAGGGATAAAATATGCAGAATTTAACAATATAGAAAGCCTAAAAAACGCAATTACAGAAAACACAGCTGGGATTATGTTTGAACTTATTCAAGGAGAAGGAGGAGTTAATCCTATAGATAATAGCTTTCTAGAAGAAATAAAAAATATTGCCAGAGAAAATGAACTTTTAATAGTTATAGATGAAGTTCAAACAGGTATAGGCAGAACAGGTAAGTTCTTTACCTATCAGCATTATGACTTAGAACCAGATATAATAACCTCTGCAAAAGGACTTGGTGGTGGTATTCCAGTTGGAGCAGTAATAGCAAAAGAAAAAATTGCCAAATCTTTTACTCCTGGAACTCATGGCTCAACCTTTGGAGGGAATTTTTTAGCAATGGTTGCTTCAAAAGTAGTTTTAGAAGAAATAACAAAAAAGGGATTTTTAAATGAAGTTTTAGAAAAAGGAATTTATCTACAAGAATCTCTAAAATCTATCGGTTTAAAACCAAAGGGAAAAGGATTAATGGTTGGTGTAGACCTTGAAGATAACTTAGATGCTAAAGAAATATCAAAAAAATGTCTAGAAAATGGCCTAATAATAGGAACTGCTGGAAAAAACACCTTGCGCTTTGTTCCACCACTTATTATAAATAAAAAAGAAATAGATGAAGGAATTGAAATTTTAAAGGAGGTTTTAAAATGAAGAAGGTTTTAATAAGTGGAATTTTAGCATGTTCTACATTTTCATTTGCTTTTGCAATACCCGGTATTGATTTAAAATTTGGGGTTGGTTATACAATGCTATCTCCTTCTGGATATGTGAATTATGATGGGGACAATGCAGATATAGAAAAAGATCTAAATTGGGGAGATTCTAAATATGTAAACGGATATATAGAACTTGGACTACCAATAATACCAAATATAAGAGTTGAATATTTACCAACTATTTTTGAAGGAACAGGAACTGTTAATAAGAATATCACTTTTGGAAATATAAATATAAACGTTAATGATAGAGTTTATTCTAAATTTGACGTAAAACAGTATGACCTTGTCCTTTATTATAATATCCCCATACCTTTAATAAAACCAAAACTTGGAGTTACTGCTAAATATTTAGATGGGTATATATATGTTAAAAGCTTAACAACTCAAAGAGAAGAAACAGTAGATTTAAACCTACCTCTACCTTTAGTTTTCGTAGGATTAAATTTTGGTTTACCTTTAATACCTGTAGAGGTTGATTTAGAAGGAAAAGGTATAACATATAATGGAAGTTATATCATTGATGCAAAAGCAACGGGGAAACTTGTATTTGGTAAAATCCCTCTTATAGGTAAAGCTTATATAGGGGGAGGATACAGATATCAAAGATATAGACTTAAAGATATAGATATAGATGGTAAAAAGTTGAATACAGATATAAAATTTGCTGGGCCTTTTGCTGAACTTGGAATTCAATTCTAAAAATTCTAAAGAGGGATAAATGCAAATAACAGAAAATGACATTATTGAGTTTTTAAGAGAAAGAAAAAAACCTGCATACTTTAAGACTATACTTAGAAAGCTAGGTATTCCCAAAAGTGATAAAAATAAACTTAGAAAATTATTAAAAAAACTACAGAAGAAAAAAGTTATTAAATATCAAAAAGGTAAATATCTTTTAACAGAATGGAAACAAAAAGATGACTTAATAGAAGGAATAGTAGAAGCTCATCCTAGTGGCTATGGATTTTTAATTGTTGGAGATGATGTAGAGGATTTATTCATCCCGCCTCCTGAAATGAAATATCTTTTTGATGGAGATAAGGTTTTAGTAAAACCAATAAAAAGAAAGAAAAAAGACGAAGCTAAAGTTGTTAAAGTTTTAGAAAGGGCTGTAAAAGAAGCTGTAGGAGTATTAAAGAAAGATAAAACTGGTTATTATGTTTTATTATCAGACACAGTACTTCCTCATAAAATCTATGTTTCAAAAAAAGAAGCAAAACTAATACCAAAAGGAAGTTATGTAGTTGTAAAAATAACCCAATATCCAGCTCCTCGAGTTAGAGCAAAAGGTAAAATACTAGAAGTTCTAGGAAAAACCAAAAACACAAAAACAGTAGCTGAAATTGTTGCAAGAAAATTTGGACTTCCTTTAAAACACTCAGAAGAAGCAATAAAGGAAGCAGAAAGTCTACCAAAAACAGTTAGAATTACAAAAAGTAGAAGAGACTTAACAGACCAAATATGCTTCACAATAGACCCTGATAGTGCAAGGGACTTTGATGATGCAGTTGCTATAGAAAAAGAAGGAGATAAATACAGATTATTTGTCCATATAGCAGATGTTTCTCATTATGTAAAAGAAGGTTCAGCTATAGACAAAGAAGCATTTAAAAGGGGAAATACTTATTATCTGCCTGAGTATGCACTTCATATGTTACCAGAAAGACTTGCATCTGATTTATGTAGTTTAAGGCCAAATGAGAAAAAATATGCATTTACCTGTGAAATGCTTATTAATAAAAAGGGTGAAGTTGTAGAATACGATATTTACGAAAGTGTAATAGTAAGCAAAGCTAGATTAACCTATGACCAAGCACTTGGAATTATTTTAGGAGATGAGGCTCTTAAGAAAAAATTCCCCGATGTAGTAAAACCTCTTAAATATATGGAATCTCTTGCAAAAATTTTACTAAAACAAAGAGAAAGAAGAGGTAGTATAGATTTTGATCTTCCAGAAAGCAAGATTCTATTTACAGAAACAGGAGATCCTTACGATGTAGTTCCATATGAAAGACACTTTGCCCATAGATTAATAGAAGAATTTATGATTATTGCAAATATAACTGTAGCAAAACATATGGAAAAATTACAGCTTCCATTTATATATAGAACCCATGAAGAACCGGAAATTGATAAAGTAATAAAATTTGTTGATTTAGTTGCAGGACTTGGCTATAAGGTAAATTATCCAGAAGAAATAACTCCCAAATTTATACAGAAAATTCTAAAAAAAGTTGCAGGAACACCTGAAGAACAGCTAATAAGATTTATAGCCCTTAGAACAATGAAACAGGCAAAATACACAGTAGAAAATATAGGACATTTCGGACTAGCAGTTGATACATATACTCATTTTACTTCCCCAATAAGAAGATACGCTGACTTAGTTGTTCATAGATTGTTAAAAAAATCTATTAAAAATAAATTCATAAAGAAAGACCTAAAAGAACTTCCTCAAAAATTAGATGAAGTTGCAAAACAATGTTCAAAAATGGAAAGAGTAGCAGATGAGGCAGAAAGAGATGCACTTGATATACTAAAATTAAGACTTTTATCTGGGCACATTGGAGAAGAATTTGAAGGAATAATAACAGGAATTGTTTCTTTTGGAATTTTTGTAGAAATAGAAAGATATCTAATAGAAGGACTTATTCCAATTTCGTCTGTAGAAGGATACTACATATATGACCCAGAAAACCATAGATTTATAAGAGAAGATGCAGAAAAACAGTTTAGACTAGGAGACAGAGTTAAAGTAAAAATAGCAAAGGTAGATGAAGATTTAAAAAAATTAGACCTTGTTCTTGTAGAGGATGAAAAAAAATAGTAAAATATTAGCTTGTTTGAAAAAATTAGGAGGAAATAAATGAGCAGTCAGTTAATAAGAGAAATAGAAGAGAAATATTTAGAATCAACAAAAGAATGGGATAATTTTAAAGTTGGAGATACAGTTAGAGTTCATGTAAAAATAGAAGAAAGAGGGAAAGAAAGAATTCAGGTTTTTGAAGGTGTTGTTATAAGGATAAAAGGAAGTGGAACAGGAAAAACTTTCACAGTAAGAAAAGTTTCTTACGGTGTAGGAATGGAAAGGATTTTCCCATTTGGATGTCCTTCTGTTGCTAAAGTAGAAGTTGTAAAAAGAGGTAAAGTAAGAAGAGCTAAACTTTACTACCTCAGAGAAAGAAGAGGTAAAGCAGCTAAAATTAGAGAAATTAAAGAGTGGGAAATCAAGAAAAGAGCAAAAGAATCAGCACAGGCAAAAGAAGCACAGGCACAAAACGCATAATATATTGCTTGAAATAGAAAACTCATTAAGAAAAAAAGGTTTTCAAAAAATAGTTGGTATAGATGAAGCAGGTAGAGGGCCTATTGCAGGCCCTATTGTTTCATCTGCTGTTATATTCCCTCCTGATATAGATATTTTCTTAAGAAAAGATTCAAAGAAATTAACAGAAAAACAAAGAGAAAAACTCTTTGAAGAAATAAAATACAGGGCTTTAGCTATTGGAATAGGTATAGTAGATAGCACAGAAATAGACAGAATAAATATTTACCAAGCAACAAAGCTTGCAATGTATAGAGCCTTAGAAACTCTAAAAACAGATTTTGATTTTTTAATTACAGATTTTGTAAAGTTTTTTCCATACCCACATATATCCATAAAAAAAGCAGATGAAAAGAGCCTATCTGTAGCTGCAGCTTCAATTGTTGCAAAAGTATACAGAGACAATATAATGAAAGAATTTTCACAACTTTACCCTCATTCCTTCGATAAACATAAAGGCTATCCAACAAAAACACATAAACAGGAAATAAAAGAATTTGGAATTACTCCAATTCATAGGAAATCATTTAGACTGTTATGAATAAAAGAAAAATAGGTATACAAAAGGAAAATTTAGCAGTTAATTATCTAAAAAACAAAGGCTATAAAATCATAAAACAAAATTTCTACACGAAATATGGAGAAATAGATATTATTGCAAAAAATAAAGATACTCTTGTATTTGTAGAAGTTAGAAGTAAATCCTACAACAAATTTGGAAATCCTGAAGAAACCATAGACAAAACAAAACAAAGAAAAATTATAAATACTGCAAAAGTATTTTTGAAAAATTACAACTTAGACTTCGAAGAAATTAGATTTGATGTTATTGCCATTTTAGAAGAAAATATTAATCACATAGAAAACGCATTTTATCTGGAATAATGGCTATAAAGGAAAAACTTAAAGAATTTTCTATATGGTTTAACAAACATCTTAAAAATCAGCTAAAAGTAGGTATCCCCCAAAAACTTTTTGATGCAATGCATTACAGTTTAAATGCTGGTGGAAAAAGAATTAGACCATTTTTAATGTTTGAAAGTGCAAAAATATGTGGGAAAAATAATACAGATATTTTCTTAGATATAGCAATTGCAATTGAAATGATACATACATATTCACTTATACATGATGATCTTCCATCAATGGACAACGATGATTTAAGAAGAGGCAAACCAACTTGCCATAAAGTATTCGGAGAAGCCATTGCAATACTTGCTGGAGATGGTTTACTTACACATGCATTTGAAAAAATTTCTTCTGTAAATCTAGATCCTGAGAAAATAGTAAAAATTATAAATATATTAGCAAAAAATACTGGTATATATGGAATGGTTGCTGGGCAAGCTGGAGATATCCTTGCTGAAAAAGAAGGAAGTTTCCAAGACATAAAATTTATCCATGAAAATAAAACGACAAAATTTATACAGGCTTGCTGTGAAATAGGTGCAGTTCTTGCAGATGCTAATGAAGAAAAAAGGCAAGCTTTAAGAACTTATGGATATAACATAGGAATGGCATTTCAAATTTGGGATGATGTTTTAGATGTTATAGGAGATACAGAAAAACTTGGAAAAACAGTAGGCAAAGATATAAATCAAAACAAACTAACTTATCCATCAATTTATGGATTAAAACAGTCAAAAGAAATTGCAAAATCTCATATTGAAAAAGCAATAGAAAGTATTAGTATATTTAAAGAAAATGAAACTTTGGTTGAGCTTGCAAAATTTATAATTCAAAGAGAGGTATAAATGGAAAAAAAAGAATTAAAATACGGAGAAAAAGAAATATTAGAAGCAAAACTAGAACCTTGGGATAATCCTTATCCTGATAGGAATTACACAATAGATATTACTTTTCCAGAGTTTTCCTGTTTATGTCCCCGCTCTGGCTATCCAGATTATGCAACTATAAAAATAAGATATATTCCAGATAAAACAATTGTAGAACTCAAATCTTTAAAACTTTACCTTAATAAATATAGAAACAAATACATATCTCACGAAGAAGCTACAAACAAAATTTATGAAGATTTATATAACTTATTAAAACCTAGATTTTTAGAAGTAATTGGTGATTGGAATCCTAGGGGTAATGTAAAAACTATCATAAAGGTATCTTCTGAAAATAATAAGTAGATTTTTATATAAAATATATATTATTATATTTAAATATAAAGCTTTACTTAGAGGTAGGCACTATGAAAGTTTTATCTGTGATTTTAAGTTTGATAATACTATTATCTTCAAATTTATTCGCCAAGGAAAAGTTAGCAGAGTTTGAAGTATCAGATGAAACATATCCTACAGTAAGAGTTGTTTATGATTGGAATTTGCCTTCACCTGAAAATGTAAATCAAGCATTAAACTATATTTCAAATCATTTAAAGGCATACACAAACTACTCTCCTCTTGCAGAAGTCGAAATAGTAGTAGTTAGCCATGGTCCTGAAGTGGCTATTTTTGCTAAGCAAAACCAAGAAAAATTCAAAGAAATTATAGAAAGGATGAAATCATTTTACGAAAGTTATGGGATAAAATTCTACGTTTGTAATAACGCTTTAAAGTACATGGGATTTTCTAGAGAAGATATTCTTCCATTTGCTACAATTACACCTGCAGGAGTAGCTAAACTAGCTGCACTTGAAGAAGAAGGATACAGGCTAGTTCCAACTTTAACATGGGATATGAAATCAATAAAGGAAAAGTATGGTAAGAAGTAGTTTAATTCTTTTATTTTTCCTTTTCTTTTTTTGTTATTCTTTTGCAAAGGATTTTTACACACTTGCAGTTTTATCCTCAGAAGATCCAATTTTAGAATATAAAAGATATTCTACACTTGCCAAATATTTATCCTCAAAACTTACTAAACCTGTAAAACTACAAAT
This sequence comes from Hydrogenothermus sp., assembly GCA_003978675.1. Lineage (GTDB taxonomy): Bacteria > Aquificota > Aquificia > Aquificales > Hydrogenothermaceae > Hydrogenothermus. Next base: position 3,259 of record QNYP01000059.1, on the reverse strand, counting down.
TGTAAAAAAAGCAAATAGATTTTTAACCTTATATCAAATGAATAAAATTGATATAGGAATTGCCTGTCCTGTTGTTTTTTTCATGGCAAATGAAAAAAAACAGGCTTTACCTATTGCATTTTTAAGCATAAATGGAACTATTTTTGAAGCTGGAGTCTGGGCAGTAAGAAAAGATAGTGGTATAAACTCAATCAAGGACTTAAAAGGAAAAACTTTAACCCTTGGAAGTTCTATATGTGCAAGTAATGCAATTATGCCTCTTTATGTTCTTTATAGAATAGGGATTAGACATGAAGATTTAATAGATTTATGGAGTTCTGGAACAGATAAAGGAGCTATATTAAATGTAATTGCAGGTTTTGCAGACGGGGCAGGAGTTAATGAAGAAAGTTTCTACAAATATTCAAAAGGAAAACTTAAAATCTTAATAAAAACCCCTTATGTACCACGATATATACTTTTTATAAAAAAATGTTTTCCCGAAAAGGAAAATTTGAAAAATGCCTTATTTTCACTTAAAGAGAAAAAAATTTTAAAAGAAATAGGTATAGATGGATTTGTAAAAGTAAAAGAAAAAGATTTAAAACTTATTAAAAATTATAAAAACATATTAAAACTTTATCCAATTTTAAAATGAAAAAGTTCTCAATTAAATGGAAGGCTTCTTTAGCAGTATCAGTTTACATACTAGCACTACTACTTGGAGCTATTTTCTTAACTACTGTTATATTTGAACAAAAACTAATCCAAGAAAAAAATAATTCAATAATAGACACAGTCAAAAGCATAGTAGAAAGTTATAAGGAAAGTTTTGTAATAAATAGATTAGATAAAATTGATGAAATGATACAAAAATTGAAAGAAATTCCAGAAGTAAAAGACATTTTAGTTCTATCTAAAGATGGGAGGGTAATAGGTAGCGATAAATGGGATTATATTGGAAATGATAAAAAAGATGTATTAAAAATTTTCAGCAATACAGACAAGATATTAGTTATTAATAATACTTACCCTAAAACTAAACTATTTTACAAAGTCCAAATAAATGGAGATACTCTTGGTTATGTAGTTGTTAACTATGATCAAAGTCTTATAAAGCAAAATGTAGATGATGAGATTATATCTTTTATAATTCAAGGTTTTACAATTACACTTTTTGTAATAATTGCTTCCTTCATAGGAACATTTTTAATAACAGGAATAATTATAAAACCACTAATAAATCTAAAAGAAAAAATATTTGATATAACAACAAAAGATTTTAAACATGCAAAAATTTTAGATGAGCCTTTAAAAAAGGACAAAAACAAAGAGTGTCCTAAAAATATAATTGAAAACTGTTGGATAGTATCACATACCCCACAAGAAGACTTGGATAAACTTGGAGAAACTGCAATCAAAGAATGTGTAAAGTGTGAAAAATATCAACAATTAGCAAAAGATGAAATAGAAGAGCTTTATTTCAGTTTTTGTATAATGATTGCATCATTAAAAGACTATCTAAATAAACTAGAAGAAGCCTATAAAGAAAGAGAAGCTTTAAATTGTATGGCTACTATGGGAGAAATGAGTGCAAAGATTGCGCATGAAATAAAAAATGCCCTATATGCAATAGGAAACGCTGCAACCTATATGAAACAAAATATTAATAATGAAATTGTAAAAGAGTTTTCTGGTGTAATAAAAGACGAAGTTAATAGACTAAACGAAATGACTGTTTCGTTTCTAAATTTTTCAAAACTTTTAGAGCCAAAGTTTCAGCTAAATGATTTGAATGAAGAAGTAAAACACACAGTAAAGCTTTTAAAGGATGATTTTGATTATGAAAATGTAAAGTTAATAGTAAATCTAGAAAACATCCCTAAATTTGAATTTGATAAGAATATGATAAAACAAGTCTTATTTAATATGCTATTAAATGCTTTAGATGCAGTGAAAGAAAAAAATGAAAAAGAAAAGTTTGTAAAGATATCTACTTACTTAAAAAAAGATAAAAATAATAAGTATGTGGTTTTAGAAATAGAAGATAATGGAGTAGGAATTAAAAATGAACATTTAGATAAAGTTTTCAAGCCATTTTTTACTACTAAACAAAAAGGAACAGGTTTAGGACTTCCGATGGTTTACAAAATTATAAGAAGCCATAACGGAAATATTTATGTTGAAAGTGAATACGGAAAATGGACTAAATTTGTAGTTCAGTTTCAGGTGTGAACTACTCCTCAATAAATTGAGGAGCTTCCTGCTTCACAGCTGGATGTCTCGTAGACTGGGACTTATCTCCCATTCCGCCGACAGTGCCAGCTCCACAGGCTTGAGCTCGGACAGTTCCTGCCCTACCGCTCGTTAGGTGGGTGAGCCCTATCTGGTATAGATTTTTACTTGCATTCTCGTCTCTATCGTGCTTTGTCCCACATACTGGACACTGCCATTTTCTTACTGATAATGTAAGCTGGTTATTCTTATATCCACATACATTACACTGCTTACTGCTTGCATAAAATCTGTCTGATTTTATTATCTTTCTTCCATACCATTTTGATTTGTATTCAAGCATCCTCTTAAATTCATACCAGCTTACATCTGCTATCTGTTTTGATAGCTTTTTGTTTTGTATCATCCCTTTTATGTTTAGACTTTCTACCACAATAGTATCATACTGCTTGGTTATCGCAGTTGATACCTTGTGGAGAAAGTCTTTTCTCTGGTTTACTATTTTTTGATGTTGTCTTGCTACCTTTTGTCTTGCTTTTTCCCAGTTCTTGCTTCCTTTTTGTTTTCTTGATAGTTGTCTTTGGAGTCTGATTAGCCTTTTTTCTGTCTTTTGTAAGTATTTTGGATTTTCTATATGAAGTGTTTTTTCTCCATTATGTATTATTGCAAATTCTTTTATCCCTACATCTATTCCTACTGTCTTATTTGCTGGTTTTAGTGGCTGTATTTCTCTTTTGGTTAGCACATTGAGATAGTATTTACCATCTGGTGTTTTGGTTATGCTTATGCTTCTTATTTGCCCTTCTATATCCCTATGCATTTTTATTGGAATTGGTGTTTTTAGCTTTGGTATTTTGAGTAATCCTCTTTTCTTGCTTACTCTTTCTATTGCAAAGTGCTGTGGTATGTGAACTGTTTGCTTTGATTTTTTCTTTTTGAATTTTGGAAATCCTGCTTCTCCTTTGAAAAAGCTTTTATATGCTCTGTCAAGGTTCTTTACACTTTCTTGTAGGCTCTGGCTGTTTGCTTCTTTTAAAAATGGATA
>QNYP01000090.1 GCA_003978675.1 Hydrogenothermus sp. | reverse complement strand
TGATAATCTCATTGCTTCTTCCTGCTGACTACATTCTATACATAATCTAACCCATGGGATAGCTTCCAATCTCTTTTCTCCTATAGGTTCCCCACATTCTTCACAAAATCCATAAGTTCCTGCTGACTACATTCTAGAAAAAATCAGACAATCTCTTGTTCAAAAAAGGGAGGAATTAATTAAAGCCATAGAAGATAACGCCAAAGAAAGTAAAGCAGAAAAAGCAGGGGTTGAAGATACTGCAGATGAAGTAACTGCGGAACTTTCTAGAGAAACTATGTATAAGCTTTCACAAGCAGAAAAAGAAACATTATTTTTAATAGATTTAGCTTTAAAAAAGATAGAAGCAGGAACTTATGGATTTTGTGAAGAATGTGGGGAACCTATAGGAGAAAAGAGATTGGAAGCTATCCCATGGGTTAGATTATGTATAGAATGTAGTCAGCAGGAAGAAGCAATGAGATTATCAAACGGATATGAAGAAATCAACTACTATAACATAATTCCAGATGCAAGTAGCTTTATTATGGAAGACGATGAAAATAGAAATATTCCAGAATAATTAAATGGGAAAATTTCAGAGATTTTTATTAGTAGTTTTTTTTATTATAGCTTTAGACCTGCTTACAAAAGAGTTTGCAGTTAGGTTGTTTTCAGAGAAAGATTTTACTGTCATTCCTAATTTTTTTGACTTTACATTAGTTTGGAATAAAGGAGCAGCTTTTGGAGTTTTAGCAGATGCTCCTATATGGGTTAGAAAACTTATTTTAATTTTTGCATCTTTAATTGCAGCAATAGCGACAATTGTCTATGCATATGCAAAACAAAGTAAACTCTCTAAATTAGAACTATATTCACTTGCATTAATAGCAGGAGGAGCTTTAGGAAACTTATACGATAGAATATTTTTAGGACAGGTAAGGGACTTTATAGATTGGCATATTTTCCAGTATCACTGGCCAGCTTTTAATATAGCAGATGCTTCAATAACAATTGGAATATTTTTATTTGCTCTAAATGAACTTTATTTGAAAAATCGAAATAAAAATTAAATTATAATAAAGACTAATTAGTAGTTTTTATGGAGGATAAATATCCTTATGATTGGATTTTTAGTAAAAAAAATATTTGGAACAAAAAATGAAAGGGAAATAAAAAAACTAAAACCCTGGGTAGAAAAAATAAATGCATTAGAAGATAAATTTGACAAATTAACAAATGAAGAAATTAGACAAAAAAGCCTAGAGCTAAAAGAAAAAGTTCAATCAGATAAACATCTATCAGAAGCTATTACTCAAGGAGAAATGGTTGATATTCTGCCGGAAGCCTTTGCTTTAGTTAGAGAAGCTGCTAAAAGAACCCTTGGACTTCGCCCCTTTGATGTTCAGCTAATTGGTGCAATGGTTTTACACCAAGGAAAAATTGCAGAAATGAAAACAGGAGAAGGTAAAACTCTGGTTGCGTCAATAGCAATTTATCTAAACGCTCTAACAGGAAAAGGCGTTCACTTAGTTACTGTAAATGATTATCTTGCAAAAAGAGATGCAATTCAAATGGGAAGTATATATAAATTTTTAGGTTTAACTGTTGGAGCAATAAATACCAACCAGCAGTCATTTTTAATAGACTGGGTAGATGAAGAAAAATTTGAAGAAGCAATAAAAAAAGATTTAAGAGTATGGCCTCAAGGCTTTAAAGGAGAGCTTCTTCCACAGAATAAATTTAATATAGAAGCTCGTAAAAACTTCTTTACAGTTGCAAAAGAGGCAGAAAGAAGACAGGCTTACGAAGCAGACATAACATATGGAACAAATAATGAATTTGGATTTGATTATCTTAGAGATAATATGGTTTTCTCAAAAGACCAGATAGTCCAAGTAAAAGGACATCATTTTGCAATTGTTGATGAAGTTGACTCAATTTTGATTGATGAAGCAAGAACTCCTTTAATTATTTCAGGACTTGCGGAAGAAGATGTAAGTATTTATTACCAGGCAGATGCTTTTGTAAAAACATTAATAAAAGACGAAGATTTCACAATTGATGAAAAAAATAAAACTGCAATTTTAACAGAAAAAGGTATAGAAAAAGCAGAAAAATACTTTAAATTAGAAAACTTATTTGACCCTAAAAATATAGATATTCTACATGCAATAAATCAGTCCCTAAGAGCTAATCATTTATTCCACAGAGATGTTGATTATGTTGTAAAAGATGGTGAAGTAATAATTGTTGATGAATTTACAGGAAGACTTATGCCTGGAAGAAGATGGTCAGATGGTTTACATCAGGCTATAGAGGCAAAAGAAGGGGTAAAAATAGAAGCAGAAAACCAAACCCTTGCGTCTATTACATTCCAGAACTACTTTAGAATGTATGAAAAACTTGCAGGAATGACAGGAACTGCAGAGACAGAAGCAGAAGAATTTAAAGAAATTTATGGACTTGATGTTGTGGTAATTCCTACGAACAAACCAGTTCAAAGAAAAGACTATCCAGATGTGATATATAAAACCAAGAAAGAAAAATTTGAAAAGGTAGTAGAAGAAATTGAAGAGCTTCACAAACAAGGAAGACCTGTTCTAGTTGGAACAGTATCAATAGAAACATCTGAATATTTATCAAACCTATTAAAGAAAAAAGGAATTCCTCACAATGTGTTAAACGCAAAACACCACGAAAAGGAAGCAGAAATTATTGCTCAGGCTGGTAGAGTCGGTGCAGTAACTATTGCTACAAATATGGCAGGTAGAGGAACTGATATACTACTTGGAGGAAACCCTGAGTTTTTAGCAAAAGAAATACTCCGTAAAAAAGGAAAAACTCCAGAAGAAGCAACAGAAGAAGAATATAAAGAAGCTCTAAAAGAAGCTCAAAAAATAACAGCCGAAGAAAAAGAAAAAGTTATAAGTCTAGGAGGACTTGCAGTAATAGGAACAGAAAGACATGAAAGTAGGAGAATAGATAACCAGCTTAGAGGTAGGGCAGGAAGACAGGGAGACCCAGGAAGTTCAAGGTTTTATTTATCTCTAGAAGATGATTTATTAAGACTGTTTGGAGGAGATAGACTAAAAGCATTAATGGACAGGCTCAAAATTCCAGAAGGAGAGCCAATTGAAAGCACAATGGTATCAAAGGCAATAGAAAATGCTCAAAAGAGAGTAGAAGGCCAGAACTTCCAGATTAGAAAAAGATTACTTGAGTTTGATGATGTAATGAACAAACAAAGACAGGTAATTTACTCTCTTAGACGAGATATATTAGAAGGAATTAACCTAAAAGAGGAACTTCAGCAGTGGCTATACGATGTAGCTCTAACATTTATAGACAAGTATGCACCTGCAGAAGAATATCAGGAAAAATGGGACTTAAAAGAGCTAAAAGCATCTTTCAAAGAATGGCTAGGAGTTGATATTAATATAGATGAAACTAAAGAGTGGGACAGAAAAGAGTTAGAAGAACATATATTTAAACAACTAGAAGAATACTATAAGCAAAAAGAAGAAAAAGCAGGAGAAGAAGTAATAAGAGAATTTGAAAGATACATAACACTACAAGTTTTAGACTCTTTATGGAAAGAACACCTGCATCTACTTGATAGATTAAGAGAAAGTGTGTCTTTAAGAGGATATGCGCAAAGAGATCCACTTGTGGAATATAAAAAGGAAGCATTTGAACTCTTTGAAGATATGTTATTTAACCTAAAGAAGAATACTTTAGAGTATTTATACAAAGTTGAACTGGTGTCAGAAGAGGAACTCAGAAAACAAGAAGAAGAGTTAGCAAAAGAAGCAGAAAAAACTTTACAACAAGCTCAAACCAACATAATAGAAAAAACTCCAGAAGATAAAAAGAAAAAAGTCAAAAAGAAGAAGTTAATAAAATACAAAAATCGTTTTGAGAGAAGAAAGCAGAAGAATAAGTAATGGTAATGAAATTAATTATGCAATCTGGATTAAAAAGGCTTTAGTAGAGGAAGATTGTTTTACTTGTTTTTGGAGGTTCTAATAATGAATGAAGATGCTTTTTTATATTATCTAATACTATTTTCTTCTGTAATAATTCAGGTATAGTTGGAATAGGTTTAGCAATAGTTTTATCCAAATATATAGAAGGTAAAAAATCTAAATAAAATGATTGTCTTAAAGAGGTATAAAAATGGAAAGACTATACTCACCTTGGAGAAGCCAATATATAGAAGGAGTTGATAAGCAAGAAGGATGTTTTTTATGTAATGCTTATAAATCAAATGAAGATGAAAAAAATTTAGTTTTATATCGAGGCGAAAAATGTTTCGTAATAATGAACCTTTATCCTTATAATGCAGGGCATTTAATGGTATGTCCTAACAAACATATAGGAGATTTCTTACAGTTAGACAAAGAAACACTATGTGAGCTAAACACATTAACTCAAAAGATGATAAAAGCTCTAAAAAAAGCCCTAAATCCAGATGGATTTAATCTTGGATACAATCTAGGAAGGGTTGCAGGAGCAGGACTTGAAACCCATATTCATAATCATATAGTTCCAAGATGGAATGGAGATACTAATTTTATGCCTGTTTTAGGAGAAGTTAGAGTAATATCTCAAGACTTAAAGGAAATTTATCACAAAATAAAAAAGGCTATAGAAGATGATAAGTAAAATAAAACTAATTTTATGGTTAATAATACTACTTTTAACTGCTTATTTTGTATCAATGAATACACAACCCCAAATTTCAATAAAACTCTTACCAAATTATGAAACTCCCCAAATTCCTCTAGCAATAGTAATAATTTTAAGCATAGTAATAGGAGCACTTCTTATACTAATTTTTACCATTACAGACTGGATAGCTTTTAAATTTGAAAAATTAAAACTAAAAAGAAAAATATCATCTTTAGAAAAAGATCTTGAAAAATGTAAAAAAAGCATAAAATCTTTAGAAGAGGAAAATAAATCTCTAAAAGAGCAGTTAGAACTAGAAAAAAACAAACAAAACATAAAAGTAGAACTGGAGGACAAAAAAAGTGGGTCTGTATGATAGAGATTATATGCGAGAAAAAAATAAAGATAATGTAATTAAATTTAACAAAAGTATAAAAACAGGAAGTTTTGATAAAAATAAATATATAATTGCAATTATTGGAGCATTTATAATAGGCTATATATTAGGAAAAATTACTTAATATATATTAGGAAAAATTACTTAAAAGGAGGTGAAAACAAATCGAAACAGAAAATCTCGTAAAGGAAATAGTAAATGCAATATCTGATAAGAAGGGACAGGATACAGTTGTATTAAAAGTTGGAGATATAAATCCAATAACAGACTATATGATAATTACATCAGGAGATGTTCCTGTTCATACAAGGGCAATAGCAGATGAGATAATAAAAACCCTCAAAGATAAAGGGATAGTTCATTCGCATGTAGAAGGTTATTCTGAAGGTAGATGGATAGTTATAGATTATGGAGATATTATGGTTCATATTTTTTTACCAGAGCTTAGAGAATATTACGAACTTGAAAGACTATGGCAAGATGCACCAAGGATAGAAATTAAGCAGTAATGTCAATTGGTATATTTGACTCAGGAATAGGTGGTTTAACTGTTTTTAAGGCTATTCTTAAAGACTTCCCAAATGCCAATATTTTTTATTTAGGAGACACAGCAAGGGTTCCGTATGGAAATAAATCGAAAGATACAATAATAAGATATAGTGTAGAATGTGCCACATTTTTAAAGAAGAACTTTGATATAAGTCTTCTAATAGTTGCCTGTAATACTGCATCTTCCTATGCTGTTGATACACTGAAAAATTATTTAAATATCCCAGTAATAGATGTTATAAATCCTGGGGTTGAATACGCTTTAAAAATATCAAAAACAAAAAGAATTGGTGTTATAGGAACTCAAGCGACAATTAGAAGTGGTAGTTATCAAAAACTATTAAAAGAAAATGGAGCAGAAGTTTTTTCAAAACCATGTCCCCTTTTTGTTCCATTAGTTGAAGAAGGTAGAATAAAAGGAGAAATAACAAGGTTAATAATTAAAGACTATCTTCAAGAAATTATAGATAAAGATATAGATACTCTTATTTTAGGTTGCACCCATTATCCACTGTTAAAAGAAGAGATATTAACCCTTTATCCTTACATAAATATAGTAGATTCTACAAACACAATTAATAGCTATGTGAAAAAATTTTTGCACAACATACAAAAAAATTCACACAAAAAAATATTTATTACAGATGAAGCTCCTTCTTTTTATACATTAAAGAATTTTTTACTTCCTGAAATACCCTTAGAAAAAGTGGAGTTATCAAAAATATGCTCTTTGTAAGCTTGAAAAGGGACTAACAAAATTTTATATTTTTGTTATAAACAAAATATACAAGAGGAAAGAAGAAATTTGCTAAACATATTAAAGAGAAAACCTCAAACTAAACAAATAGAATATAGATATATAAATGAAAGAGTAGCAATATTCATTGACGCAGGAAATATGTTCCACGCATCAAATTATTTAAAGATAAAAATAGACTATAAAAAGCTAATAAACCTGTTAAAAAGAGATAGATGGTTGCTTAGAGCGTATTTTTATACAGGCATTCCTAGCCAAGATATGATACAAGAAAGAGAAGATTTATTTCAGCAGTGGAAAAAACAAGAAGGATTTCTAAATGAGCTTCAAAAGTTAGGTATAAAAGTAAAAACAATGCCTCTAAAAAAAACCCCTGAAGGCTATATAGAAAAAGGAGTAGATGTTTTGCTTGCAACAGATATGGTAAGCTTAGCGTTTAGAGATGCTTATGATACTGCTATTTTGGTAAGTGGAGACAGTGATTATGTCCCAGTAGTTGAAGAAATTCAAGAACTTGGGAAAAGAGTAGAAAATGCATCATTTAAAAGAACAAGCTCTTACGAACTTAGAAAAGTTTGTGATTCATTTTTATTACTTGATAATGTAGCACATAAATTTACAATGCCTTTAAATAAACCAAAGCAAATAGAAAAAACAAAAAATGAAAACTTTATAGTTAAACTACTAAAAAAACTAAAGGCTATATTTTCAAAAAAAGAGGAGAAAAAATGAAAAAAGTAGGATACATATACAAAGAGTTATATACAGAGCATAAACCACCTAGAGAGCACCCAGAAAGACCGGAAAGGGTTGTTGCAATTGATAATGCTCTACAAAGCCTAAAAGATAAGTTAATTCAAATAAAGCCTCGTAGAGCCACAGCCAAAGATATAGCTATGGTTCATGATGTTTACTATCCACAGGAGATTATGGATTTATGCTCTGCAGGGGGAACATGGCTTGACCCTGATACTTACTGTGTTTCAGAAAGTTATGAAGTTGCAACTTATGCAGTTGGAGCAGGACTAGAAGCAGTAGATAAAATTAAGGAAGGTTTAGTAGAGAGAGTTTTTGCCAATGTTAGACCTCCTGGACACCATGCAGAATACTCAAAAGCAATGGGTTTTTGTATTTTTAATAATATTGCAATAACTGCAAGATATGCACAAAAACAAGGTTATGAAAAAGTATTTATAATTGATATCGATGCTCATCATGGAAACGGAACCCAAAAGGCATTCTGGGAAGATGATACAGTATTTTACTTTTCAACACATCAGTATCCATTTTATCCTGGAACTGGAGCAGAGAATGAAAAAGGGGCAGGTAGGGGTTTAGGATACAATTATAATGTACCTATGTCAGCAGGTAGTAATGATGAAGATTATGAAGTTGTTTATGGTGAAATGCTACCTAACCTAGTAAACAAATTTAATCCAGATATAATCCTAGTTTCTGCAGGATATGATTTACACAAAGATGACCCACTTGCATATTTAGAAGTTTCTACAGAAGGAATAGGGAAAATTGTTGAATATATATTAAAATCTGCAAACACTCCATTTATTTTTATGTTAGAAGGAGGATATGATTTACCAGCACTTGGAGCAAGTGCAAAAATTACAGTAGAAAAAATGCTTAGTGTTTAATGTAAACCTTGATATAAGAAGGTTCAACTTTTTTTATAGTTAAACTTTTTTCTTTACTTTGAACAATTACAGGAAGTTCATTTTCTCCAATTTTTACATTTGAAGCATCGCAAAATGCTTTTATTTTAGAAAGTTTTAACCTAGATAAGTTTTTAATATTCCCCTCAACTGAAACATTTACTTTATTAGGATAAATTCTCTCCACTTTATAATTTTCAGGTAAATTTATTACTTCAACAGGAATAACAAGTTCAAATTTAGCTCTTTCAAAGTAATTTAAATTTAACCAAAGTAAAAATGCAACAAAAAGAGCAAAAATCTTTAAATACCAATTGTTAAGCAGTGGTTTTCTTATTTTTTCCATCTTTTTTCTTTATTACTTTTTTGTATTTCCTTTTAAGTTTATTAAACCAAGTATTTCTTCTTATTCCAAGGTAAACAGAAAGCCTTTCTTGAAGTGCAAGAGTATCTAAATCTCTATATAAAATACCATTTACAGCCATAGATATTTCTCCTCTTTCTTCAGATACTATAAGGGCTATAGCATCTGTTTCTTCTGAAATACCTATCGCTGCTCTATGTCTGGTTCCAATATTTTTAGGTACATTAGGGTTTATGGTTAAAGGTAAAAAGCATCTAGCAGAAGCAATTTTTTGTCCTTTTATAATTACAGCTCCATCGTGTAAAGGAGTTTGAGGAGTAAAGATAGAAATCAAAAGCTCTAAAGAAACTTCTGAATTTAGTTTTACGCAACCTTCAACATAATTTTCTAAATCTATACTCCTTTCAAAAACAATTAATGCTCCAATTTTTCTTTCTGCTAAGAATATACATGCTCTAATAACTTCATCTATAACCTTTTTTTGAGATAAAAATGCAGAAGGTAAAAATTGCCCTTCACCAATCTTTGCAAGTCCCCGTCTAAGTTCTGGTTGGAATACTACAATTAAAAGGAATAAACCAACTGCCCATAAATTATCAAAAATCCAGCTAATAGTTGTTAAATTGAATAATTTTGCAAAAAACCAGACTACGAGAATTACAAAAATACCTATTAATATTTGCCAACCTCTTGTTCCAATAAGAAATTTAAGTAAAAAGTATATAAGCGTAGCTGTTAGCAGTATATCAATTACATCGTTAAGTTTTATACCTTTTATTATTTGAAAAATCTCATACAAGCCTATATCCTCTAATTGTGTCTAAAATTGTTAAAAATTCTGCAGTTTCTTTCACATCATGAACTCTAACTATATGTACTCCATTTAAAACTGCCATAGCAGTTGCTGCTAAAGTCCCATTTATTCTTTCTTTCGGAGGATATTCTGATTTTCCTAAGAGGTTTTTAAGGATTAAGCCAATGAAAGATTTTCTTGATATACCTATTAAAATAGGAAGCCCTAAAACTTTCAATTCTGATAGTCTTTTTATTATTTCAACATTATGTTCCACATTTTTACCAAAACCTATTCCAGGGTCTATTATAAATCTATCTTCTCTAATTCCTTTTTTTATTCCGTAATCAATTTGTTGCTCTAAAAAGTTTATTATTTCTTCAACTACATCATCATAGTAAGGATTTTTTTGCATATTTTTAGGAGTTCCTTTTATGTGGTTTAAAATTACAGGACAATCAAAATCAGCAATAACTTTTGCCATATCTTTATCAAAACTCATTGCACTTATATCATTAACAATATCTGCTCCAGCTTTTAAAGCTTCTTCTGCAACTTTTGCTTTGTATGTATCAATTGAAATAAAAAAATCATTTCCAAGTTGTTTTCTTGCTTCTGTAATAATTGGAATTACCCTTTCTAGTTCTTCAAAAGCAGAAACAGGTTCTGCTCCTGGTCTTGTAGATTCTCCTCCTATATCGATAATATCTGCTCCTTCATCAAGCATTTGTGATATTCTTTCAATGGCTTTGTCTATATTTTTGTAATAAATCCCTCCATCTGAAAATGAATCAGGTGTGATGTTTAATATTCCCATAATTGCAGTTTTTTGCCCAAGGTTTATAAATTTACCGTGATAGTTTATTTTAAATCTATCTTTTTTTAAATTTACCCATTGTTTTGTTAACCTTTTTGCTTCTTCAAAATTTTTTTCTTCTTTCATAGAATTAATAAGCTCTTTGAATTCATCTTCATTCCTTATATGAACAGGGGTTTTAAAGAAGTCATCAAAAACTACCTTATAAATTTCTTTACTTTCCGGAATTATTCTTCCCATAGCTTTCTCCTCATTTAAATAACTTTTGTTAAATTAGAAATAAAAATCGGTCTAAATCCAAAATAAATCTCCCCTATTTTAAAATCATATTCATAGCATTCTATATGGTATTTCCCTTCTTTTTCTAAAGTGTATCCAAATTTTTTCTTTTCTGTAATTAAAATAGGATTGTTATCTTTTTTTAAGATTTTAACAACTTTATCTTTATTAAAATTTAAGTAAACTTTACTACCAATCTTTGTACTTTCTCCAAAAGGTATTATTTTTCCTTGATTTTCAAGCCAAATATCTATAAAGTTTTGGTTTATTGATATACTGCTGTGTCCTTTTGATAGGGTATTTAGAACATCATCTTTGGAGGATAGCTTTTTATCAGTAATAATATAATTAACAAGCCAAGTAAATCCTTCCTCATAAGAAGGAATATTTTTTGCAAAAGTAGATTCTTTATAAGATAACTTTACATGAAGGTCTAAACCACAAACAATTTTTAAATGAGATGCCACTTTAAAATATTTTTCAATCCACTTTTCTAGAGGAACTAATGTATACCATTTTCTAGTTATTCTTTTAAAAATTGGGTATAAAATAGCATTTTTTACGAGAATAAAGTAAACTTTTTTCCTATTTTCAGTTAAAACATCTTTGAAATTTAACAGTTCATACAAATACCCTTCTTTATATTCATCTCTCCACTGGTAATGTTTTACCTTTTTGTTATTTGGATGAGATATTACAGGAAGGATACCTCCAAGTTTTAAAAGTCTCCCTTTTTCTCCTTCTGTGTTTACTTCTATACCTGCAAACACTTTATCATCTTCAAAGTGTTTGAAATAATCATTATCGTGGTCTGTTACAAAAACATAGTCTATGTCATTTTTTTTCATAGCTTTTTTTATATCTTCAGGCTTTCCTAAAGAATCAAATGAAAATTGAGTATGTATGTGAGTAATTACTTTATAAGTATAAAGATTGCTGGGAAAGTTTTTGCCTTCTAAAGTATCTCTTTCTTTTAAGGTTAATTTTTTTATTGGAGTAAATTCTAGCCATAGAATGAAAACGATAACTGTTAAAATAAAAACTATAAAAGTCCATATCAATTTTCATCTTCCTTTTTAGATTTTTTTACAAGAGAGTAAATACTAGTAGTTCCAAAATAAATCATAAATAGACCAACTACCACTGGAAAAAATGAAACCATAAATTTTGCAAACATTATCTCATTTTTAGGCATTCCTATTTCTAACAATGCAGGTAAATTTGTAAATACTGCATATATTCCTATTAAAACAGTTAATATGTACAAAAAATAAACAAACATAAACTAACCTCTATTCTATATTCTGAACTTGTTGGCGAATTTTTTCCAATTCTGTTTTCATTTCCACTGTATATTCGCTAAAATCAGGCATTTTATTTCCAAGTGTGTTTATTTCTCTATGCATTTCCTGACATAAAAAATCCATTTTTCTACCAACTGGTTCATCCTTGGTAAGTAATTCGTTAAATCTTTTTATATGTGATTTTAGCCTAACAATTTCCTCTGTAATATCCATTTTATCTGCTAAAATTGTTGCTTCTATAAAAGCTCTTTCTGAATAATTTTCCCCAAGAAGTTGCTTTAGTTTTTCTGTTATTTTTTCTTGAGCTTTGCTTATAATTTGCTCTTTTTCAGCTTCTATTTTGTTAACTAAATTTTCAATCCTGTCTAATCTTTGTTTTATATCTAAGACTAATTTTTCACCTTCTTTTTTTCTTTCTTCTTTTAGTTTATCTATAGCTAGTTTTAAAACTCCAAGAATTTTTTCTTTAGTTTCATTATCTATTTTTTCTTCTTCTTCAAAGTTTGATGCAATTTCTACAGCGACTTCATAAACTCTGTCATCAGATAAATTTAAACCTGCATATCTAGTTTGTTTTTTTACTTCTTCCACTGCTTTTTTTAGGATCTCTACAGAAAAAGAAAGCTCTATAGATTTTTTCTTGATATCTATAAATGTTTGAATACTTCCTCTTGCTAAGCTTTCTTTAATCAGGCTTCTAACATCAGGTTCTATAAAGAATAAAATATCTCTAGGTGCTTTTACAGATATATCTATACCTTTGTTATTTACAGATTTAATTTTTATGGATACATCTAAATCTCCAAAAGTTTCTTCAGCAAAAGCAAAACCTGTCATACTATACGGCATTACTCCCTTTCCTCCTCTAATAAACCGTAAAAAATCATATCTTCTTTTAACTTATCTACTTCTATCTGTCCTGGGGCAAAAGCAACCCCTATGTATGTATAAGTAATAAGCGAACCAAACGCAAAACCTGCCATTCTAGTTATTCTTCCAAGCTCTCCCATAGCAATGGCTACTAATTTTTTATCCCTGTTTTTATTTGTTATACATAAAATTCTTGAAACATCATCAAAAGTTTTTGCCTTAAAGGCATATTTAACAATATCTGCTTCTTTAGAAACAGCTTTGTCTATAATTTTCTGTATTTCTTCTTCTGACGGAGTTTTTTCAAAATCATGGTAAGAAATTAAAGTTAAGCAATTGTTTTCTTTTGAAATTTTTATAACTTTTTCTATCATAGTTTCTGAAGAAAGCTCTATATCTAAAATATCACTGTAAGGAGCAACTGCTTTAAAAATTCTTTCCCTTTCATAATCTGATATATGGGTTCCACCTTCTTTTGCAGACCTAATTGTAGCTATAATACCAAGACCAAGTTCTTTTACAAAAGATGCTTTATTTACCACATAATCTAAACTTCTATCGGAAAATTGGTCTATTCTAAGCTCTATAATGTCAATTCCTTTTTCTTTTGCAGTTTCACATTGATAAGTCTTGGGGAAAAACCTCTTATTGCTTTACCTGTTGAAGATAAAGAGTTTGAAAAAACTGTAGAAACTGCAAAAGAAAAAGGAATTGACATTATAGAGCT
>QNYP01000091.1 GCA_003978675.1 Hydrogenothermus sp. | reverse complement strand
TTTTACTGTTCTTGGTTTTTATAATCTTTATCACCATGTTTTAATGGAAACATTGTCATTTCTTATTCAGCTTTAAAAATATGGAGAAAAACCATGCTTACAAAAGAAGAAGTTGTAAAAGTTGCTAAACTTGCGAGAATTGAATTGTCAGAAGAAGAAATAGAAATTTTTTCGAAGCAACTTCCTCAGATTTTAGATTTTATTGAAAAATTAAATGAACTTGATACATCTGAAGTCTCTCCTTTTTATGAGATTATTGATGCAAATGCTCCATTAAGAGAAGATACACCTAAAGAAGGACTAACAAACGAAGAAGCTTTAGAAAATGCACCTCAAAAAGCAAATGGATTTTTTGTTGTTCCAAGAGTTGTTAAAGCTGAATAAGAAATGACAATGTTTCCATTAAAACATGGTGATAAAGATTATAAAAACCAAGAACAGTAAAAAGGAGGAAATTAGATGTCTACTACCAAGGAAAAAAAGAACAATCAGCAAAATGAGATAGAAGCAAAAAAGAAAGCATTAGAAAGTGCATTAGCACAAATAGAGAAGAAGTTTGGAAAAGGTTCTATAATGACCTTTTCTTCTGATGCTATAAAAAATATAGAAACCATACCTACAGGTTCATTATCTTTAGACAGAGCTACAGGGATTGGGGGAATTCCAAAGGGAAGAGTAGTTGAAATATTTGGTGCAGAAAGTTCTGGTAAAACAACTTTAACTCTTCATATTATAGCAGAATCTCAAAAAAGAGGTGGAAAAGCTGTTTTTATAGATGCTGAGCATGCTTTTGACCCTAAATATGCAAAAGCTATAGGGGTAAACCTTGAAGATTTAATCATTTCTCAGCCTGATTATGGAGAGCAGGCTCTAGAAATAGCAGAAACTCTTGTTAGAAGTGGTGTTATAGATGTTATTGTAATAGATTCTGTTGCAGCACTTGTTCCAAAGGCAGAACTTGAAGGGGATATAGAAGATTCTAATATTGGTCTTCATGCAAGATTAATGTCTAAAGCAATGAGAATTTTAAAAGGAGCAGTTAATAAAAGTAATACTGCTTTAATTTTAATAAATCAGGTTAGAGAAAAAGTTGGAACTATGTTTGGAAATCCAGAAACTACAACTGGTGGAAGAGCTATTAAATTCTTTGCTGATATGAGAATGGAAGTTAGAAAATCTGATATAAAAGAAGGCAGTGAAAGAGTTGGTAGTAGAGTAAAAGTTAAAATAGTTAAAAATAAACTTGCACCGCCATTTAAAGAAGCAGAATTTGATGTAATTTATGGAGAAGGTATTTCGAAAGAAGGAGAACTTTTAGATTTAGGAGAAGAGCTTGGAATTATTAAGAAAAGTGGTGCTTGGTATTCTTATGGTGATATAAAACTTGGTCAAGGAAAAGAAAAAGCAAGGGAAAGATTAAAAACTGATAGAGCTTTAGCAGAGGAAATAAAACAAAAGATAATTGAGGCAATGGAAAATGGCTGATTTAGATTCAATTTTAACAAAAGCTGTTGAAATTGATGCATCAGATATTCATTTAAAAGTTGGTCTTCCACCATTTTTTAGAATAAATAAGAAACTTCAACCACAAGAAGAGTTTGGAAGATTAAATGCAGATGATATATTGAGTTTTGTAAAAAAGGTTGTTCCAACGGAAGTAAAAAGAAATAGGTTGGCAGAACAGGGAGAGCTAGATATATCTTATTCTATTCCCGGTGTAAGTAGATTTAGGGTAAATATATATAAACAACGGGGGACTTTTGCTTTTGCATTTCGTATTTTAAAAACTGTAATACCTACAATAGATGAGTTAATGCTTCCACAAAAACTAAAAGATATTGCTTTAGAAAAAAGAGGCCTTGTTTTAGTAACAGGTCCAACAGGTTCTGGAAAATCAACAACTCTTGCCTCTATGATTGATTATAGAAATGAAAGAGAAAAAGATGTAATTATTACAATTGAAGACCCTATAGAATATGTTTTTAGAGATAAAAACAGTTATATAGTTCAAAGAGAAATAGGACTTGATACCATGAGTTTCTCAACAGCTTTAAGGGCTGCTCTTCGTGAAGATCCAGATGTTATTCTAGTTGGAGAAATGAGAGATTTAGAAACAATTGAAACCGCTATTAGAGCAGCAGAAACAGGACACTTAGTTTTTTCTACTCTACACACTCAAAATGCGAAAGAAACAATAAATAGAATTATAGATATGTTTCCATTAGAAGCTCAAAACCAAATAAGAATACTTCTTGCTGCAACATTAAGAGCTGTAATATCTCAAAGATTAGTTCCACGAAAAGATGGTAAAGGGGTAGTTGCTGCGGTTGAACTGTTAATAAACACAGGAGCGATTTATGATGCTATTTTAGATCCAGATAAGTTTGAAACAATTAATGATTTAATGGAAAAAGGGAGAAATCAATATGGTATGCAAACATTCGACCAAGCTTTACTTGATTTATACAACAAAGGCCTGATTACAAAAGAAGATGCTCTTGCAGCATCAGAAAGTCCTGCAGATTTAGAACTTAGAATGAAAGGTATTTCTACGGAAACATCTATGGATGATGATTTTGGAAGTTCATTTGGATATTTTGCAGGAGGAAGCTAAAATTATTGAAAGCTAAAACTTATGCTTTTAAACTTCTTAGTAAAAGAGATTATTTCAGTGAAGAATTAAAGAAAAAGCTTGTTCAAAAAGGATTTTCTGAAGAAGAAATAGCAGAAACTATAAAATATTTAGAAGATAATGGATATATTAATGATGAAAAATTAGCTCATAGATACAAAGAAAAATATTTGGAAAAAGGATATTCTTCTATAAAATTTAAATCAAAGTTATACAGTAAAGGTTATATTCTAGATAATGATTTTTCTTATGAAGAAGAACTTAAATCAGCGTTAAACCGTTTGAAAAAATACAAAAAAGAAAAAGATTTTTACTCTATTGTAAAATATCTTATTAACAGAGGTTTTAGTTATCAGGTTGCAAAAGAAGCTACAAATATATTTCTAAATGAGGCTGAATGAGAACAATATCAATAAAAGACATTCCATTAAAAGAAAATACAGCCTGTAGTATAGGAAATTTTGATGGATTCCACGAAGGGCATTTAAAAGTTTTAGAGACACTTAAAAAAGAAGCTAAAAAAAGAAATTTAAAAACAGTAGTAATCTCATTTAATCCACATCCAAGGGAAGTTTTTACAGGAGAAACTCTTTGTAAAATAACAAATTTAGAAACGAAAAAAGAATTTTTAAAAAAACTAGGAATAGATTACTTTTTAGTAATTTCGTTTACAAAAGAATTTGCTAAAAAAACTCCTGATGAATTTATAGATTTTTTAAAAAATAATCTAAACTGCAAACTTGTAGTTGTAGGGCAAGACTGGAAATTTGGTAAAGATAAAAAAGGAGATATTAATTATTTAAAAAATTTTATAGAAGTAATACCTGTCCAAAAGGTTTTATTAAACAAAGATAAACTTGGTTCTTCTGTTTTACGTAAATTATTAAAAGAGGGAAATATAGAGAAAATAAACCAATTAATAAACAGAATTTATTGTCTAAAAGGGAAAATTGTAAAAGGCCAGGGATTAGGTAAAGAACTAGGATTTCCTACGATTAATGTAGATCCTCAAGAAAATTTGTGCTTAAAATATGGTGTTTATGCAGGATTTATTGAGATAAACGGAAAAGTGTATAAATCTGCAATAAATTTTGGAATAAAACCAACTTTTGAAGGGAAAAATCCTTTAATAGAAGCTCATATAATCCAAAACTTTAATGAAGAAATTAATCAATATTTTGCAAAAGTTTATTTTATAAAATATATAAGAGAGGAAAAAAAGTTTGAAAGTGTGAAAAAACTAAAAAATCAAATTTTAATGGATGTAAAAAAGATTGAGGAAATTTTAAATGAAGAAAATTATAAATTTAGTGGTTCTTTTTAGCTTAATAGTATTTAGTTTTACATTTGCAAAAAAAACAGAAGAAATAAAACTACCAGATGTTATATTTCCACTAGAAATAATTGCAATTAAGCAAGAGGAAAAAGAACCTTTAAAACCTCCTAAAGTTTTACAGTTGAACCAGATAAATATAACGTTTAATATAGATATTCCTTTTGTTTATCCAGTTGATATAAAACCAATAATTGCAGATGTAAGAAAGCCAAAAAGTTTTTTAGGATTTCCACCTGAAAAGGCAGAGCTTGCTGATATTATTACAAAATTTCAAGATGGAAATTTTATATTTGCATACCAAAAGGCAAAAGAATATATAGATAAGTATAAAAACAAGAAAAAAATAGATAAAACATTACTTGCAGTTGCAAATTATATTTTAGGACTATCTGCTTATGAGATTAGCGATTTAGAAGAATCACTAAACGGTTTTGAAGATGCTTGTAATACAGACTTTTATCTAAAAACTGAAAGTTGTATTTCAGGGGCTGTTGTTGCAATTTTATTATCGGATTTGCTACAAGCAGATAAATTTTTGTCAAAGGCAATTTTGGTAGATGAAAACCAGTTTTTAAAGTCCATTATTAATTTTTTAGATAAAAAAGAGGATAAAAATTTCAACTCTATAGAATGTGAAAACTTAGATTTAGGGTTTGTAAATTACTGTAGATTAGCAAAATCTTATTATTACATAAAGCAAAATGAATTAGATAAATCCCTCAAAAATCTAAACCAAGTTAAGAACTATGAAAAATACAAAACAATTTTAAAAGCAATTGTATATTTAAAGAAAAAAGATTTTACAAAAGCAGAAAATCTATTTGATGAGTTTTTAGATAAGTATTCAAGGGCAGATGTTTTTTCTAAATATGCAATTTATGGAAAACTGATTGTTTTTGCAAATAAAGGACAAATACAAAAGGTTCTAGATGAAATAGGAAGTTTAGAGATAAGAGATAAAGATTTAGCTCAAAATGTTTATATTTATGTATCTTACCAGCTTTTAAAAGATGGAAAGTATATAGATGCTTTAGCTGTTGCACAAAAGGCTTTAGGCTTGTCAAATAAAAATAAAAAAGTCCTAAAAAAACTAATAGCTATTTCAGCTTACAATGCAGGTTTTTATGAATACGCATATAGATTATTAAAAGAAATAGATAATCCAGAGTTTAATCTATATACTGCATATGCATTAATAAATCTTGGAAATTTATATGAAGCAAAGTTTTATTTGAAAAAAGCCTATAAATACTCAAAAAAAGACTATATAAAAGAAACAGCCCTAAAATATTTATCAGATATTTATTACTTTACGAATAATGATATAAAACTACTTGAGACTATCAAATTAGTAAAAAATTATGACCAAGTTTTTGCGTCAAATATGCTTGGCTGGTATTTCTTCAAGAAAAAAGAATATGAAAAAGCATATCAAGCATTTAAAGATGAATATATGAAAGCAGTTTCAGCATTTAATTTAGGCAATGAAGACTTAGCATACAAAATAATAAAAAATCAAACTGATAGAAAATCTAAATTTTTAAAAGCTTATGTATTTCTAAAGAAATTAAAGCTTTCCAAGGCAAGAAAGCTTCTAAAAGAACTATCTAAAGGAACAGACAAAATAGCCCAAGAAGCAGGGTATTTATACGCATATTCTTATTTTTCTAACGGAGAATATGAAAAATCTGCAAAAGCATTTGAGGAGTATTACGAAAGATTTAGAGATACATACCTTGGAAAAAGGGCATATTTAAGAATGGCAGATAGTCTATATAACATGGGTAAAAGGGAAGAAGCAAAAACCCTATATACACACTTCATAAAAAAATACGCAGGAACACCAGAAGCGGTTGATGCAGCATATTTGCTTACAATTATGGAAATGAAAGAAAGTTCAAAAGATGTAGAAAACCAGATAAAAGAGTTTATACAAAAGTATCCAGATTATCCTCATATAGATTTATTAAAATTACAACTTGCAAATGTTTATTTTGAAAAAGGCAAATTAGAAGAATCAGTAAAGATACTTAGACAGCTTGCAGACAAAAACAGTGAAGTATCACAGCAGGCATTATACAGGCTTGGATATATTTTAAAATCTTCAGGAAAAATAAATGAAGCTAAAAAAGTATTTTTAGAATATTTACTCAAATATCCAGAGGGAGAATTTACAGTTCCAGTAAAACAGCTTTTAGCAGAAATCTATGAAAAAGAAGGTAGTTTGGAGCTTGCTTTAAAACTTTATCAGCAACTACCACAAACAGACCAGAATATTTATAAAATAGCACTTTTAAACTTTAAGTTAGGAAATTATTTTGAGGCAAAAAAGAATTTTTATAAGCTTTATGAGAAATATCCAAAATATAGAAACGATATAGCTTATTATCTTGCGATGATTGAGATAAAAAAAGGTAATCTAAAGCAGGCAAAAAGGTATTTAGAAGAAGCAGTAAAAGGGATGGACTATAAAAAGGTTGCCCAAAGTTATCTAATTTTAGGGGATATTTATGAGCAAGAAGGAAAACTTGAAGATGCATTAAACCAGTATGTTAATGTTATATATCTATATTCTCAAGAAAAAGATTTGGTAGAACAGGCAAGGATAAAAGGGGCAAAAATATTATTACAACAAGGAAAAAGAATAGAGGCATCTTGTATGCTCCAGCCTATATCTTCAGAAAATGATGAAGCCTCTAGCTTAAAAAAAGATTTACCGAAATGTATTAAAGATTAATAGAAAGGAGGAACAAATTGGAATATATAATTGCTATTTTCCAGAAAGGTGGAATATTAATGTATCCACTTCTATTTTTAGGTATACTTTCTGTGGCATTTATCATAGAAAGGCTATATTCTCTTTCAGCAGGAAAAATAATACCTTTAAAAGCAATAGAAGAGATAGTCTCATTTTTAAATGAAAATAAAATAGAAGAAGCAATGACAGTTGCAAAAACATATCCTTCTACTGCTACAAATATAATATATGAGATTTTAAATGCATATTTAAAAGGCAAAAAAGATTTAGAAGAACTAAAACTAATAGCAGAAGAAACAGCAAGACTAGAGGTTCCTAAACTGGAAGGATATACAGGAACGATTGGAGCAATTGCATCAATAGCGCCACTCCTTGGATTTTTAGGAACTGTAATTGGAATGATACAAGTTTTTGAAGCTTTATCTTTAGAAGGTTTATCAAATCCTAAGCTTCTATCAGCAGGAATTTCACAGGCTTTAATAACAACAGCATTTGGTTTATCTATAGCAATTCCATCTTTAGCAGGATATTGGTATATAAAATCTAAAATAAACTTATTAGTTGCACAGGTGGAAACGGTAGTATTTGAAATAATTGAGCTTTTATCTTCAAAGGATGAAAATTAATGAGGTAAGAAATGAATTTTAAAAAATACTTACCGCAAAACAATCAGTCTATGATAATAGATCTAACAGCACTTGTAGATATAGCTTTTATAATTATATTATTTTTAGGAATTGTTGCTACACTTGCACCAGTTTCATCTATAAATGTTGAATTACCAAAAGCGTCAACAGAAGAAACAGCAATAGAACCGATAAAAATAACAATTGATAAAGATGGAAACTTTTATATAAGGGGAAAGAAAGTATCCTCTGAAGAAATCGCAGAATTTATAAAGAAAACAAACAAAAAAAGTCTTGTTATTGTTGCAGATAGGCGTGTTCAATATGGAATAATTGTTAATATTATGGATATAGCAAAACAAAATGGAATAGAGGAAATAAACATTGCAACAAGAAAAGGGCAATAGCATGAAAAAAGAAGAACTTATTATAGGAGGAAAAATACACGGTACCCATGGAGTAAGAGGAGACTTGAAAATAGAAGTTTTTCCACCTAATTACAAACTTCCGTCTGTTTTATATATAAAAGACAAAAAAGGAGAATTTAAACCTCTAGAGGTTGAAAGCTATTCAAAGAGAAAATCTCTTATAAAATTTAAGGGGTATGATGATATAGACAAAGCAAAGAAGATAAAACATCAGTATTTTTATGTCCCAAAGGATACGTTACCAAAGCTAAAAAAAGATGAATATTATGAGTTTCAGCTTTTAGATGCAGATGTGGAATTTAACGGAAAAATTGTTGGTAAAATAGAAAAAATAGATGATAGATTGTCAACTGCTTACTTACTTATAAGGTGTACCGATGATAAGGTTAGACATTTACCATTTATAAGTGAATTTGTTAAAGAAGTAGATGTAGATAACCATAAAATATTAATAACTCCGCCAGAAGGTTGGTTTTCTTTGTGATATTGATAATTAAAATAAAAGGAATATTTTCTTGTAATACAGTTATTTTAAAAAGGAGGTAAGTAAAAATATTAAAGTTAGAAATAGAAATTCCAAGAGATGCATTTTTTAGTGTAGTAGGAAAAAGAGATGAGAACTTAAAGTATTTCTCAGATATATTTGATTTAAAAGTATTTTCCAGAGGAACATCAGTAATAGCAGAAGGAGATGAGGAAGCTTTAGATAGATTTGAGGAATTTATGACAAAACTTGCTTCTCTTTATGAAAAAGGACATTTACTAACAGAGCAGCAAGTAAAAAATTTAGCTTTGGGTTATAAGTTACACTTAGAGGATCAGCAAGAACCGATATTTGAAGAAGGGGAAACAATTTTATTTAGCCATAGAAAAAAACCTATAATGGCAAAAACTCCATCTCAAAAACTTTATATAGATACTATCAGAAAAAATACAATAACCTTTGGAATTGGCCCAGCAGGAACAGGAAAAACCTATCTTGCAATGGCGATGGCAGTTTCATACTTAAAACAAAAGAAAGTTAATAGAATAATCCTAACAAGACCAGCAGTAGAAGCAGGAGAAAAACTTGGATTTTTACCGGGGACTTTAACAGAAAAGGTAGACCCATATTTAAGACCTTTATATGATGCCCTTTACGATATGGTAGATGGAGAAAAAGTAAATGATATGCTTGAAAAGAACATTATAGAAATAGCCCCATTAGCATTTATGAGAGGTAGAACTTTAAATGACGCTTTTATTATATTAGATGAAGCTCAAAACACAACTAAAGAACAAATGAAAATGTTTTTAACAAGAATAGGTTTTGGCTCAAAAGCAGTAATAACAGGGGACATAACACAAATAGATTTACCTAAAGTTTCCCAGTCTGGTTTAGTTGAAGCATTAAAAGTTTTAGATGGAGTAGAAGGTATAGGATTTGTTAAATTTTCAGAAAGAGATGTAGTAAGACACCCTGTAGTTCAAAGAATAATTCAGGCATATGATAAATATGAGAACGAAAAAAAAGAATAAAATTTTGATTACTAAAGAAGTTTATGATAGACAAATAACAAAACCGTTTGTTATAAAACTTGCAGATGAAATTTTAAATTATTTAAAACTGGAAAATGTAGAACTAAGCATACTTTTAACAAATGATGAAACAATAAGACAGCTAAATAAACAGTGGCGAAACAAAGACAAACCAACAGATGTTTTATCTTTCCCTGTAAATGAAAAACCTCTTGGCTATAAGTACACAGTTTTAGGGGATGTGATAATAAGTCTTCCTTATGCAAAAAAACAAGCAAAGGAAATAGGACTTACAGAAAAAGAAGAAATTTTAAGGTTATTAGCTCATGGAATTTTGCACCTTTTAGGCTATGACCATGAAACAAGCGAAGAAGATGCAAAAGTCATGTTTGATTTACAAGATAAAATATTTAAACATTGCAAAGACAAATTTAGTTTCGGAGTAAATAGAGATGACACTTGAAGAATATTATATGTGAACTATAGGAATGTTTTCTTTTGTTGGAATAGCGGCGACAGCGATTTTAATTTATCTCATAAAAAAAGAAGAAAAAAACAAAGAAAATCTTCTAACTAATTTTTCTTAAATTTTTAAAACTTTTTCTAATTTTATTAAAGAAAGGAATATGTTCTTTATAATCTAAATAAGTCCATAAAAAAGGCTGAAAGCTACCATTATGAAACCAAAGTTCTAACTCTAGAAATAAATTTTCATCTATTTGTATCCTGTTTCCTCTGTATTTTTTTGTAGCAACTAAAACTTTTTCCATATCTAATAAAATTGGGTCTATGTTAACAGTTCTATTATTGTTTATTTTGTATTTATCTTCAATAAACATACAATGTTTTTTTATGTTAGCTAAATTTGTTTGTTCTGTAATAAAACTTGTTGCAACAAATTTTTTATATAAAGGACTTCCCATTTCTTCTATGTAATATTTAGAGTAGGGAAGTTCAAAAGGATTTGTTTCTTTTATAAAATTCCCATAAAACTTTTTGAGATGTCTTTCTACAGTTTTTAATTTATTTTCGTTTTTCCACATTAGAGCAAAAAGGAGGAGAGACCTCAATGCTTTTTCTCTCCCCTTGCCATTCTAATTGCGTGTTTTACCATTGGAGCAAGCATTCTTAAATTATCCTTAACTCCACCGGTGCTTCCGGGCATATTTATAATAAGTGTATCTTTTCCCATTATCCCTGCAGTTGCTCTTGATAGCAAAGATTTAGGAGTAAATTTAACTCCTATAATTCTCATTGCTTCAGCAAAACCAATTGCTTCTGTTCTAATTACTTCTTTTGTAGCTTCAGGGGTTGTATCTCTTTCACTAAATCCAGTTCCGCCAGTCGTAAATATTACATCTACTTTTCCTTCTAGAGATTTTAGCTCCTCTACTATTTTTTTCTTATCATCAGGAAGAATTTTGTAATGAACTACTTCTCCACCAAATTCTTCTTCTATTATTTTTATAGCAGTTTTACCGCTTCTATCTTCTGCTTCGCCTTTTGCACAGCTATCAGATAGAGTAATGACAGCACATTTTAAACCTGATAAATCCTCTGCGTAATCAGATTTTCCACCTCTTTTTGAAATAAGTTTTATATCTCCAATAACCATATCTTTGTCAAAAGCTTTTAACATATCATAAACATTAAGAAGTGCTGCAGAAACAGCGGTTAAAGCCTCCATTTCTACACCAGTTCTACCAACATTTTTTACTTCTGCAGTTATATAAACCCCATCATCTTCTAATTTGGTTTCTACAACTACATGGTCTATCATTATATTGTGGCAGAATGGAAGTATATCTGGTGTCCTTTTTGCTCCATACATTCCAGCCATTTGAGACGCAAGTAGAACATCACCTTTGGGCACTTGTCCATTTTTTATCATTTCAACACTTTCTGGAGAAAGGTATATTTTACCTTCAGCTTTTGCAGTTCTTATTGTTTCGAATTTCATAGATACATCAACAGGTTTAAATCCCATAAATTTCCTCCTAAAATTTTCTTACAAAATATCTATTAGCTTAAAACTACTACCAAAAATATTAATTTCATCATCTTTTTGATATATGTGAATATCTTTAAATAGTTTTTTGCTAGGATTTGTGTATTTTTCTACAATTTCATCTTTATTATTAATGTTTTTTGGAAATACAGCTATATCAGGATATAATAGGTTATTATTTGTAATTTTTATTGGATTTTTAACACTTACTATATAATCTAGATTTTTTTGGAAAATTGTTTTAGACAAAAATTCGTTAAGCTTATTAACAATTTTCATATGTTTTAATCCAATAGGTGCCATTATAATAGGTTCTCCTTCTATTAACTCTGTCCGTAGATCAGGTTCTAAAATACCAACTTCATACATTTTTTGCAGTTTCAAAATGGTAAATTTAAGAGGTTTTGGAGTATATTGAGAGGTTCTTTTTTTTGTTAAAGTAGGCATCTTTGTCCTCTTATAAGAAAGGTTTTAAATAAAAATATAAAGCAGGGAAACTATCCCTGCCAGATTATTATTTTTTGAGAGTATTATAAGGAACTTTTACAGGTTTTATATATTTTTCTACATATTCTCTGGTATTAAATACTGCTAGCTTTTCAAATAAGAATTCAAATTTATCATAAAGGGCTTTTAATATTTTTTCTTTAACTTCTTTATCTAAAGTCCACCACTGATATTTAAATGGTCCAAATCCTTTTTTCCTAGTTTTATAAATAAACTGCTCTTCTGTCCACCCTTCTTTCCATTCATTTTTAAGTTCTGTTTTTATCCAGTTGTAAATTTCATTTTTAAAATCTTCTGGTATAAGGTCATACATTATGTTTTGAAATCCTGTTGCAAGGTGTATTTCACAACAGTTGGAAGATGGGAATTTATCAAAAAGCTCATCAGGAAGAGTTGATGCTCCGTGCTGAACAGTTCCACCAAGTTGATATTTTTCTCTAGCTACTTTTCCAATATCTTTTAAAACATTAAAATCTAATTTAACTTCTGCAATACTTCCATCAGGTAAAGGAACCCCTCCGTGTTCTGTTCCAGTTTGAACTGACATTTTAGAAATTCCTTCCATGTTTTCAGGAAGTTCTTCCAAATACCCTTCCATAAAAGCTTCAAATTCTTCTACAGTAGAGTTTTTACCTCCTATATGTCCTATTTCTGCTCCAACAGAAACAGTAATTCCTTCAGGTTCTATACTTCTTATAAACTCTGTCATTTTTGCAGTGTTTATATAGTTATGATACTGCTGTTCTTTTAAAGTTTCTTTTGAATAATCAACAAGTGTAGAAGGGTCTATATCTATGTTATAAAATCCTGCTTTTATTGCTTCTTCTGTTAAATCTTTTATAGCTTGAAGTTCTTTTTCAGGATTTTCTGCATACTTTTTAGCATTAAACTGGAAGTGGTCTCCTTGTATAAATACAGGTCCTTTATATCCTTCTTTTATAGCTGCTGCTAAAACTGCAGATGCATACTCAGAAGGTCTTTGGAATGTGTATCCTATTTCTGATTTTGCAATTTCAAAAATAAAAGCCCCAACATCATGTTTTAAAGCAACTTTAAAAATTTGCCTTGCCACATCATAAGTCATTCCTCTAATGTTTACTGCTGGTGTTGTAAAATCCCTAACTTCTCCTCTTCCTATTGCTCTATAAAGATCATGAATGGAAGATGCAATCGCTCCAAATTCGTTTGCTATATCTCTTATTAATTTTTTAGCATTTTCTTTAGTGTTATCGTCTTCAGAAAAAACAGCAGTATATATCAAATCATCTATAACTGTATTTCTTAATTTATTTTCGTCTTTTATAGCTACTCCATTTTCTTTTATTTCTACTGCTTCGCTTACTATTTTTGTTAATTCATCTATATTTTTTGCTATAGAAGGCATTTAAATTAAGAAATACAGTTATAGATGATTTGATATATACTGCTGTTTTTTCTGAAGACGATAACACTAAAGAAAATGCTAAAAAATTAATAAGAGATATAGCAAACGAA
>QNYP01000086.1 GCA_003978675.1 Hydrogenothermus sp. | reverse complement strand
TTCAACGGGAGCTGTTTTGTAATTAACCCCAATAGCAAATATTTTCATATATTTCCTCTTATACTGTGTATATGAAGTTTGTGTTCTTTCTACATGTAATAGAGTTGAAATATATGGAATAACAGATAATGAAGATGAATTAAAAACAGAAATTTTAAAAACCCTTTCTAGACTATCCTCAATATCGGAAGAAATTTTAGAAAACCATATGTTTTTTTACTTTGATAATAGTGCTATTAAGCATATTTTCAGGGTGTCTGCAAGTTTAGATTCTATGGTAATTGGAGAGCCTCAAATAGTTTGCCAGTTTAAAGATTCATTTCAAAAAGCAAAACAGTTAAAAACAGCAAGACATATATTAACAAGATTATTTGATAAGGCTTTAAGTGTTTCAAAGAAAATAAGAACTTCTACAGGAATAAGTAAAAGGGCAGTTTCAATAAGCTATGCAGCTGTTGAACTTGCGAAAAAAATATTTGGAGATTTATCTGACAAAAATGTTTTATTAATTGGTGCTGGAGAAATGGCAGAACTTGCTGCAAAGCACCTACACGATTTAGGAGTTAAACATATATTTGTTGCAAATAGGACGTTTGAAAAAGCAGTTGAGCTTGCAGATAGATTTTCAGGAACTCCTATAAAATTTGAAAAATTTCCTGAATTTTTACCAGAAATGGATATCGTAATAACCTCTACAGGTGCAAGGAAACCAATAATAACAAAAGAAAGTTTTAAATCTGTAATGAAAAAAAGAAAAGGTGAACCTGTTTTTATATTTGACATATCAGTTCCAAGGAATGTTTCTGAAGATGTAAACCAGCTGGAAGATGTTTATTTATATAACATAGATGATTTAAAAGGGGTTGTTGATAGAAACTTAGAAGAAAGAAAATTAGAAGCAACGAGGGCAGAATATATAATAGATGAAGAAGTTAGAAAATTTGAAAAATGGCTTGCTCAAATAGAGGTTTCCCCTGTAATTTCCAAAGTTAGACATTTTGCTGATGAAATAAAAAACTATCAACTTGAGAAGTTGTTTAACCAAATGCCATATTTGAATGAAAAAGAAAGGGAAAATATAGAATTAGCGGTTAATGCAATAATAAATAAGTTATTACATAGACCAACTGTTTATATAAAAGATAAAGCTTCATCACAAAATGCAAAAGAATATATAAAAGTATTTGAAGAAATGTTTAGCCCTAAATGGGAAACTAGAAGAAAACAAACTAAAACATACAAAAATTGAAAAAGATATTTTTATTTTTAGCAATTTTTTTACTTGGAGCATTTTTTTTAGGTGTTGTTTTGAAAAAACTAGAGTATGGCAGAGTAAAATCTGTAGAATTTAGCGGTTCAAAAATTTATGATTTTATTTTAGTTAACAAAAACCATAACAAAATGTATTTTGAGGGTAAAAAAGCAATAGAAACAGGACAAAATTTTAAAGTTTTCTATTTAAATGGCTACATAGAAAGACAAAATAAAAAAACTTATATATCATCAAAAAAAGCTATATTAGACAAAAGGAATAAAAAGATTATACTTTATGAGAATGTAAATATTAATTCAGATAATATCAACTTAAATACAAAAAAACTAAACATAGATTTAGAGAAGCAGGTTGCATATGGGAATGATTTTTGTAAAATAACAACTGAAAATTCAAAAACTTTAGGTAAAGAAGTATTTATTAATTTAAAGCAGGAAGTTTTAAAACTAAAACATGTTAAAACCATTATTGAGAGGTAACATTTGAGAAGAATAATATTTTTTATGATTATTCTTTTTACTTTTTCTTTTGCGATAGAAAATAAAAATACAAAAACATCTCCTGTATTAATAGAAGCAGATGAGCTTAAATATGATAATAAAAATGCAGTTGCTGTTTATAAAGGAAATGTTATTGTAAAACAGGAAGATTTTACACTCTGGGCAGATAAGATGTATATATACTTTAGTAAAAATAAAAATAGTGATAACCGAAGTTCTAATTTAGAAAAAATAGAAGCAATAGGAAATGTTAGGTTTAAAAAGGGTATTTACTTTGGACGTTCAGAAAAGGCAGAATATTATGAAAAGGGAAAATTTTTAAAACTTATAGGAAATGCAAGACTTGAGAAAGAAGGGAATATTGTTGAGGGAGATATAATTACATATTATCTGGATACAGAGGAAGCCTTTGTTAGTGGTAAAAACCGAGTAAGAACCATAATAATAAATGAAAGTAGGAAAAAATGAACTACTTAGAGTTTTTTGGGTTGAAAGAAGACCCCTTTAAAATAACCCCAGACCCAAAATATTTTTTTCCATCAAAATCTCATAGGGATGCAGATAGATTATTAAAATTTGTCATTTCTTCTGGAGAAGGGTTTTGTGTTTTGCTTGGAGAACCAGGAACAGGAAAAACTACTGTGATAAGAAGGTTTTTAGAAGAAAATGGGGAAAATTTGATATATGCTTTAATATTAACTCCCAATTTATCCCCTGATGAATTTTTAAATGTAGTTTTAGAAGAACTTGGAATAGAAAAAGAATTTAAATCAAAAAACGAAGCTTTAAAGGCTTTCAAAAGTTTTTTAGAAGAAAAATTGAAAGAAGGAAATAAAGTTCTAATAATAGTTGATGAGGCACAAAACTTACCGATTGAAACATTAGAAGAACTTAGAACTCTTTCAAATCTTGAAACAAACAGCGAAAAATTAGTGCAAATAATTCTCGTTGGACAACCTGAGCTTGATGAAAAACTAAAACTTCCGTCTTTGAGACAACTTTTACAAAGAATTACCAATAAAATGTCTTTAAAGCCTTTAGATTTTGAGGATACAAAAAAATATATAAACCATAGATTGACTCTAGCAAAAGGAAATAATATAACTTTTACAGATAAATCTATAAAAAAAATATTTAAAATATCAAAAGGTAATCCAAGACTTATAAATATAATTTCCTCTAGAGCTTTGATGTCTGCGTTTATGGAAAACTCATTTAAAATAAAGCCTCACAATATAGATGTAGCTGTTTCTACAATTGACCCAGAAATTTTAAATTTAAAGAATTATAAATACATATTTTTTAAAGTCATTATTGGAATTTTGATAATTATCAACATAATCTTATTGTCGTATATAATATACAAAACCTTTTTTTAAGGAGTATTAATGGATAAAGTAATAAAAAAGGCAAAATTGCTCAAAGGTAAACTACGAGTTCCTTCTGATAAATCAATATCCCATAGAGCAATTATTCTTTCTGCACTTGCAAAGGGAACCTCAATAGTAAAAAACTTTTTAAAAGCTGGAGATACTCTTACAACTGTTGATGTTTATAGAAAAATGGGAATTCAAATAGATGAAGAACACGGTTTATTTTTTGTCCACGGTAAAGGTTTAGATGGATTAAAAGAGCCTGATGATGTTTTATATATGGGGAATTCTGGAACAACTACAAGATTAACTCTTGGAGTAATTGCTGGACAGAGATTTTTCGCGACATTAACAGGAGATGATTCCCTTAGGAAAAGACCTATGAGAAGAGTTTTATCTCCCCTTAAGATGATGGGAGCTCATGTTGATGGTAGAGAAAAGGGAGAATATTTACCAGTTGCAATAAGAGGTGGAAATTTAAGAGGAATAGAATTTTTTAACGAAAGAGCTTCAGCACAGGTAAAATCTGCAATTTTACTTGCAGGACTAACAACAAGTAGAAAAACAACAGTAATAGAACCTGTAATGTCTAGAGATCATACAGAAAGAATGTTAAAAAGTATGGGAGCTGAAGTTAAAACAGAATTTGATGAAGGAGGTTATAGGGTTCATATTTTAGGAGGGAAAGATTTAAATGCTATAGATATAGATGTTCCAGCAGACCCTTCATCTGCAGCTTTTTTTGTTGCAGGAGCAGTTTTAGTTGAAGGTTCAGAGGTTTTATTGGAGGAGGTTTTAATAAATCCAACCAGA
The DNA here is from genome assembly GCA_003978675.1 of Hydrogenothermus sp. Taxonomy (GTDB): domain Bacteria; phylum Aquificota; class Aquificia; order Aquificales; family Hydrogenothermaceae; genus Hydrogenothermus. Next base: position 9,689 of record QNYP01000086.1, on the reverse strand, counting down.
GATGGATTTTTTAGAAAGTTAAAAGAAATGGGAGCAGATATAGAATATATTAATCAAAGACAGCAAGCAGGAGAGCCTATAGCAGATATACTTGTTAAGTATTCCCCAGATTTAAAAGCAGTATCTGTAGAAAAACAGGAAATACCTTCAATGATAGATGAGCTTCCACTTCTTGCATTAGTTGCTACTCAAGCTGAAGGTGAAACTATTATCAAAGATGCAAAAGAGCTTAGAGTAAAGGAAAGTGATAGAATAAAAGCAGTTGTTGAAAATCTAAAAGCTTTAGGTGTTGAAGTTGAAGAATTGGAAGATGGAATGATTATAAAAGGAAAACAGGAAATAAAAGGTGGAGTTGTTGAAAGCTATAAAGACCATAGAATTGCAATGGGGTTTAGTATATTAGGGCTAATTTCTGAAGAAGGAATAATAATTAAAGATGCAGAATGTGCAACTATTTCTTATCCAGATTTTTACAATGATTTAGAAAAATTGGTAAGTTGGTAGTTTTATGAGAATTTTCATTTTTTATATAAATAATATCCTGTAATTAAATACGAAAGGAAATAATAAGGAGGTTATAAATATGGGTAAATATGTGGTTCCAAGAAGTACAACTTATGGAAAAACTCAGATGGATTACGCAAGAGAAGGAATTATCACTCCAGAAATGGAGTATGTTGCTAAAAGGGAAAATCTTCCAGTAGAACTTATTAGAGATGAAGTAGCAAGAGGAAGAATGATAATTCCTGCTAACATAAATCACTATAGACTTGAACCTATGGCTATTGGTATAGCTGCAAAGTGTAAAGTTAATGCAAACATTGGAAACTCTGCAATTACTTCTGATGTTGAAGGAGAACTTGAAAAACTTAGAGTTGCTTTAAAATATGGTGCTGATACTGTAATGGACTTATCAACAGGTGGTAACATTGATGAAATTAGGGAAGCTATTATTGCAAATTCTCCTGTTCCAGTAGGGACTGTTCCAATTTATCAGGCATTGCAAGAAGTTCGTTCAATAGAAAAATTAACAGAACAAGATATTTTAGATATGATTGAGCATCAGGCTCAACAAGGTGTTGACTATATGACTATTCACGCCGGTGTTTTAAGAGAGTTCTTACCTCTTGTAAACCATAGATTAATGGGTATTGTTTCCAGAGGTGGTTCTATAATGGCAGAATGGATGACAGTTCATGGAAAACAAAATCCTTTATATACAAACTTTGATAAGATTTGTGAAATTTTCAAAAAATATGATGTCTCATTCTCACTTGGAGATGGGCTTAGACCTGGTTGTATAAACGATGCTTCTGATGAGGCACAATTTGCAGAACTTAAGGTTTTAGGAGAATTAACTAAAAAAGCTTGGGAACATGGCGTTCAGGTTATGATAGAAGGTCCTGGACATGTACCTATGGATCAAATTGAAATGAATATCAAAAAAGAAATGGAACTTTGTCATGAGGCTCCTTTCTATGTGCTAGGACCATTAGTGACAGATATTGCTCCAGGATATGACCATATAGCATCTGCTATTGGTGCAGCTATGGCGGGATGGTATGGAGCATCTATGCTTTGTTATGTAACTCCAAAGGAACACTTAGGGTTACCTAATGCAGAAGATGTAAAACAGGGATTAATCGCTTATAAAATAGCTGCTCATGCAGCAGACCTTGCAAGACATAGACCTGGAGCTAAAGAATGGGACGATGCTATGTCTAAAGCAAGATACGAATTTGACTGGGAAAAACAATTTGAACTGGCAATTGACCCAGAAACAGCTAGAAAATACCACGATGAAACACTTCCTCAAGAAGGATATAAATCTGCAAAATTCTGCTCAATGTGCGGTCCATCTTTCTGTGCATATAGAATTTCCCAGGGAGTTCAGGAAGCAGTGTCAAATAATTCGGAGTTTATAACAATAGAAAACAGTTCTAAAAACGAAGATAAATAATTTTTAAGGGGAAGGATTACTTCCCCTTGTTTTTTCGTTTATAATTTTATTCATAAAAATCTAAATTTTAATCTGGGAATATATGAAAAAAGTTTTAATTTTTCCACTTTTTATGTTTTTTATGTTTTTTTCGCCTTTTTATAGCTGTTCTACAAAACAGCAAGTTCCCAAAAAAGAAATTGAAGATACGAGAAAACTTGCAAACTTTTATTATAAACTAGGGTTATCTTATCTAAATTCTGGGAATATTGCTCAAGCTATCTACAACTTAAATAAAGCATTAGAACTTAATCCTAAGGATACCAAAATATACAATGCTTTGGGAATTGCTTATTCTAAAGTAAATGAATTTGATAAAGCTGAATATTATTTTTTACAGGCTTTAAAAATAGACCCTAAAAAACCAGAAATCTATACAAACTTAGGTATTGTTTTAGTAAAAAAAGGACAAATAAATCAAGCTATAAAAAACTTTAAAAAAGCTATAAATTTTCCAAATTATGAAAGAAGAGAAATAGCTTATTATAACCTTGCTTTAGCTTATAAAAAACTTGGTAATTTGGATAAATATGAGGAATTTCTAAGTAAAGCTATATCTTACAATATTTATTTTACTCCTGCTTACGAGGCTCTTATAGACTATTATTTAGAACTTGAAAAAATAGATACAGCTAGAAATATTATATTGAGAGCAATTTCAAACGGAGTAGCTAATGCTAAATTATACTTTGCACTTGGGAAAATATATTATTTTGAAAAAAACTATAAACTTGCAAAGAAATATTTAAAAAAGGCAAAACTATTAGCTGATAAAAATTTTATTTTAAAACAGAAAATAAATAGACTTTATAATAAAATTTTGGAAAGAGAAAAAATTATTACAATAAATAAAGAGAAACAAAAAAAAGATAATAAGCTCGTCAAAGAATTAGCATCTCCTAATAAACCAATTACAAGTTCTAGTGAAAAAGAAACTAAAACAGCCCAAAAAACACTAAAGAAGGAAACTCCAAAGGTCTCGAATGTAAAACCTAAAACTGTAGAAAATAAACAAATTAATAAAAAAGAAAAAAGTATAAAGAAATTAATTAGATTTTATATACAGCTTGGAATTTATTCTAATAAAAAAGATGCAACTAAACTATTAGGAAAACTTGGTATTTACGGTCATAAAGCAAAAATAAAGGAAAGAAAAATAGGGAAATCTGTATACTATATAGTTTATATTGGCTATTTTAGAAATTATTTAGAGGCATCTAGATATTACAAGAAAAAGTTAAAACCTGTAGGTTTTAAAGGAATAATAAAATTCACTAAAATAAAGGTGGAAAATGGAGAAAAACAAAAAGGTTGAACTTTCTTTAGTTATTCCTATTTACAATGAAGAGGAAAATTTACCTATATTGTATGAAAAGTTAAAAACAGTTTTAGAAAAACTTGGAAAAAGTTATGAGATTATTTTTGTAAATGATGGTAGTACTGATAAGTCTTGGGAAATAATAAAACAACTTGCAGAGAAAGACCCTAATGTCATAGGTGTAAACTTTAGAAGAAATTACGGTCAAACTGCAGCAATGTCTGCTGGTTTTGATGTCGCGAAAGGGGATGTTATTATTACAATGGATGGAGACCTTCAAAATGACCCTGAGGATATACCAAGATTACTAGAAAAAATGTCAGAAGGATATGATATAGTTAGTGGTTGGAGAAAAGATAGAAAAGATGCATTTTTAAGTAGAACTTTACCATCTAGAATTGCTAACTGGTTGATATCTAAAGTTACAGGAGTTCATTTACATGACTATGGTTGCTCCTTGAAAGCCTATAAAGCAGACATTGCAAAAAATTTAGACTATTTTGGGGAAATGCACAGATTTTTACCTGCTTTAGCAAAACCAATGGGAGCTAGAATAACAGAGCTTCCAGTGAAACATCACCCTAGAATTTACGGAAAATCAAAATATGGAATTTCTAGAACTTTTAAAGTTATTTTAGATTTATTTTTAGTTAAATTTTTACTGGATTACAGAACAAAACCTTTAAGGGTTTTTGGTGGAACTGGATTGATACTTTTACTTTTTGGATTAGGTGTTTTGCTTTATTTAGTTGGAATAAAGTTATTTTTCGGGCAGGATATTGGAAATAGACCTCTTTTAACTTTTGGAACTCTTTTAGTTTTATCAGGAATTCAACTTTTATCAACAGGTATAGTTGCAGAACTTATTGTTAGAACTTACTATGAAAGTCAAAATAAACGACCCTATCTAATAAAGGAAATTGTCCAAAAAAGTGAATAAAGTAGTAAAAATTTTTGAGTTTTTAGTATCTGTTTTAATAACTTTTGGTTTTATATATTTGTTTTATAAAGTTATAGGATTTGAGAAATTTGTTAAATTTTTTTCTTCTATTAGCTTGTTTAACATTTTGTTTGCTTTTTTTCTATATTTTACTAGCTATATTCTAAGAACTATTAGATGGCGAATTACTTTACCAGTAAAAAACTTTTTTAAACTATTTAAATTGACTGTTTACAACACAGTTTTTAATATATTTTTGCCGTTTAGAACTGGAGAATTTTCATTTTTTTATATACTAAAAAAAGAAGGGATAGAAATCTCAAAATCTGCTGTAAGTTTTTTTACCGTTAGAATATTTGATGCTTATGCATTACTTGTTTTATTCATTTTTTCTTTCCTACTTATTAAAAGTTTTATTTTGGCAATTTTATTTTTATTTTTTTCTCCTATTGGGATATTTTTTATAGCTTTTGCTTCAAATTTTATAAAATATGAAAAGTTTAAAAGTTTCAAAGAAGATGTTTTACATAAAAAAAATATTTTTAGTTTGTATGTTTTATCTATATTAACACTATTTTTTAAGTTTACTGCATTTTATTTAGTTCTTCCACAGGGGTTAAATTTAAGCTACTCTTTAGCTTTATTTGCTTCTTCTGCTGGAGATTTAACAACAATACTGCCAATACACGGTATTGCAGGAATAGGAACTTATGAAGGAGGATTTGCAGGTATCCTCCTTCTTCTTGGAATAAATAAAGACACTGCAATCTTATCTTCTATTTTTGTCCATATATTTATTTTATCTGCATCAGCAGTTTTAGCATTAATAACAAAGCTACTGTCTTACATTTTAAAAGCCTGATTTATCTTTTCTTTAATCATCATTGCAATCTGCTCTGCTATGTAATCTTTCAGTTCAGTATTTATTTTTTTATACATTTCCTCTTCCACCTTTTTGAATATATTGGTTTTAACTTCTTGTTTTATTTCTTCTTTTAGTGCTTCGAGTTCAGAGTTTATCCTATTTACAAAATCAAGTTTTACATTTTCAAAAATTTCTTTTATTTCTGAATCTTCTTTCAGCTCTGAAACAAGCTTATCAACAGCAAGCTTTACTATAGCAGTTTCTATTTCTTCCTTTGAAAGATTTAATGTAATATTTTTGCCAGTAGGTTCTTGATTTGTTGATGATTGTAAAGATGATACAGGTTTTTCAATGTCCAAAGGTTGATTTATAGTATGTTCTTCTTTCATTTCAGAAATAAATTCTTCTTCTAAAGAAAAAGTTGATTTTGGAGTTTCATACTCACTACTGTTTATATCTTCTATTGACATATCTGTGAATTCTTCAAAAGTCTCTTCAGTAGATAAGTTTTGGGAATATATTTCTTCTATGTTTTCTGGAGATTGGAATGTCGTCTTTGGTTCTTGAGTTAAGTCCTGAGACATATCAAAATCAAAAGTTTCTTGTGGTTCAAAGGTTTCTTGTGGTGTTAGTTCTTGAACTAATTTTGCCTCTTCTTCTTTCTTTATTTTTTTACTTTCTTCTAAAATGTCAGAAACAACTTTGTAAAGCTCTGTATTTTTTTCGTATATATCTATATCTTGAGAAAGAATTTCACTATCTTCTATTGGCTGTTCTTTTGAATATAGAACCTTAAAATTTATATCTTTTACTTTATCTCTAGATAGTAAAAACTTTAAATCATCAAATGCAAAATCTCCTGCAGAAGCATCGTAAACTATAAATATAGGCTTAAAATCATCAAGTTCCTTAAGCATAGATATACTGTCTATATAGACTCTAACATTTGCTTCTCCTATTTGGTTTTTAAATTCTTCTGCTATGTTTGGGTCAAAAGAAATAATAGCAGTTTTCATAATTACCTCCCTTGATAATATTTTTCTATTACATCTTCAAAAAGTTTTTCTAATGCTTTAATATAATCTTCGTTGCTTTTTTCTATTTTGTCCATAATTTCTTCAAGCTCTTTTGTGTAGTTTTCATTAACAAACCTGTAAAATTCTTCTTTTTCTTTTATTATACTTAAAACTTCAATTCCCAGCTTTGTTGGAATTAAATGTCTGTTTTTTTCTACTATGTATTTTCTTTCCAACAATTTTTCTATAGTTATAGCATAAGTAGAAGGTCTTCCTATGCCTTTTTCTTTCATATCTTGGATTACTTCTTCATATGTGTAGTATGGAACTTTTGGTTTTAAGAAGTATGATTTGTTTTGATTAATATTCACATTTCCTTCTGGAATTTGATAGGTTTTTACTGGAAGTATTTTATTAAAACCTTCTTCTATGGTTTTAGTTATAAAACTTTCTTGTAGTATTTTATCAAATGCTTTTATTTCATATGTTGTTTTTTCTACTACTGTTTCTTTCATTTGTGAAGCAATGAACTGTTTAAAAATCAAGTCATATAGTTTCAGGTGTTTGTCTGTTATTCCTGTTAAGTTCATTGTAAACACTAAAGATTTCAAATCATTTACATCATTTGGTTTTGTTGGCCTGATACATTCATGGGCTCCTTCAAAGCCTGAAAAAGTTCTTGGTTTAAAAAATTCTTCTCCAAAATTGTCTGTTATATATTCTTTTGCAACTGCAATTCCTGCTGGAGATACTCTTATGCTATCTGTCCTATGGTAAGTGATTAATCCTGCTTCAAATAAATCTTGGGCTAGACTCATTGTTTCCTGTGGTGAAAACTTTAATTTGTGTGCTGATACTTTTAACATCTGGTCTGTGGAAAATGGTCTCTCAAATAGAGCTTCTTGTATCGATTGTAGTTTTTTAATAGATACATACTCAAGACTATCAAAAAACTTTTTGGCTTCTTTTTTATCTTCAAATACAAATTCTATAGAGACGTTATTTATAAATACTCTAACAACTGCTAACTTTTTCTTTGCTTCTTCTGCCCTTTTAACAATCCACTCTAAAACTGGTGTTTGAACTCTACCTGCAGATAGCCAGTTTTTACCTAATTTTTTTTGTATAAATTTAGAAATTGTAAAACCTATCCATCTATCTGCAATTCTTCTAACTAGCTGTGCTTTTACTAGATTTTTGTCTATATCTCGTAGCTCCTTTAGAGCATTTAAAAATGCCTTTCTTGTGATTTCGTGAAATTCTGCTCTTTTTACATTTAAGTTATAAGGTTTTGAGTTTAATGCTAAATCAAATGCGATTTTTTCCCCTTCTGTATCTGGGTCTGTTGCAACTATTATCTCTTCTACTTCTATGTCTAATTCTCTTATACTTTCTATTACTTCTTTTTTAGATTGGTTAACATCTTCAATTGTTTCAAATATTGGAACAAAATACTTATCTTCTTTTAAAACACCATAATATCCATCTTCTTTGGTTAAATCAAATATATGTCCTTTACTTGCCACAATTGTTAAAAATCTTTCTCCAACTGCTATTTCGTAAGCATCTACTTTCTTTAGTTTTCTTCTAATTGGTTTTCCAAAAAAGTTTGATATAGTCCTTGCTTTATTTGGTGATTCAACAATTACAAGAGTAGTTTTAAAACTTTGCTTTTCTTCTTCTAATTTTTCTCCTTTTAAAATTTTTTTTACCTTTTCTCTATCTTTGTCTATTTCTTTTAAAATTTCTTCTAAATTAATTTCCGAAACAGGAATAAACTCAATATCTTCATTAAACCATTTAACCTTTTTCTGAAGTGAGTAAAATGCTTTTTCATCATCAACTAAAACATAAGAAAGTCCCTTTGTTAAACCTCCTGCATATAGCCTTGAAGTTCTTCCTGATGCCTGTATGTATCCTGTAATATCTGCCGTTGTTAATGTAAAGTTTCCATTTTCTTCTTTTAGAGTAATTTCTGGTGAGTTTTTAATAGCTTCGTATATTTGTTTATCATTTAAAAGCTGTAAAACAAAACTTTTTATTTCTAAAAGTTTATTCTGTTTATCCTGTGGTAGTCTTTCAAGTTCCATAAATCCATAAATCTTTAGAAAGTTTATATATCTGTAAAGTTTTAGCTGGGTATTTTGGTCTATTAGTTTTTTTCTAAATAAAAATGGAACAACCATAAGTAAAAGGTAATATAGATGGGAAAATTTCTCTTCTATTGATATGTTAAACTCTAGCTTTGGAACTCCAACAAAAAGTGCATATCTAATTGTATCTGGTAAGTCTACTCCTCTTGCTAGTGGATTTCTATAGCTCGCAAATCCAACTGCAACTGGATATTTACCTGATTTGTAGTCTTCTACTTTGTCTAAAAATTCTTCATAATGAAGGGCGTTTATGCCGTTTTGTTTTAGAAATTGTAGGTATTCTTCTAATTTCTCCTTTGTTTCAGAAGAAGATAAAAATACCAGTCCTCCATTTCCAAGTTTTTTTATTTCTTCAATAGATTTTTTCCATAAATTTTCAGGCTTATCATAAGTATCAACTATATTTCTAAATGTTAAGGAAGGTCTTCCAACCTCAAATCCAAGTAGTTCTCTAAATAGTAAAACCCTTCTTGAACGAGGATTTGATGTTGCAGAGGATACAATTAATGTTCCTTTTCTTTTTTGGGATATTTTTAAAATTTCTTCTTGAAATTTATTAAACTCTTCAAGTTGTTTCTCTGATAGACTATTAGACCTGAAAAGTTTTGCCTTAAATTTTATAAATTCTAAAGTTTTTTCTATATTTTCTTGCGAAAAACCTAAAAGCATTAAAACTTTATCAATATTTTTTGCACTTTTTAAAATACTGTCTACATCGTCTATGAAAATAAGGCTAAAAATTCCTTTAGGAATGATATCTATATTTTTGTATAGAAACATTACAGTTGTTAATAAAATATCAAAATTCCCACTTGAAATTTTGTTTTTTAATTCTTCTTGTTTTTTCTTTGATTTCGCAAATTTTGGGCTGTATGCAAGGATATTTTCCTCTTTTACTCCATAATTAATAAGCCTATCATAAGCTTGATTAACTAAAATTTGTGTTGGGAATATTAGATAAACTTTTTGCTTTTTCTTTTCTATTAGATATCTAGCAAGTGTAAGTCCAAAAGTAGTTTTACCTACTCCAGTTGGAGCAAGAAGTGCATGGGAAACTCCAAGAAAAAACCTTTTAGCCCATGTTTCTTGAATAGACCATAAATCATTTTTTATTATTTCTTTAAAGAATTGTTTAAAATTTTCTACTTCTTTATTTGTATCACAAACTTTTTTATATTCTCCATATTCAACTATATTACAGACTTCACTATGTTCTATTTCTTCTGGTAAACACTCTTTACAAAGTAAACCTTTATATAATCTTTCTGCACCTATATTTCTTCCACAAATGGAGAACCCCTTGGATATAAAAGCCATATACAAAAATATGTGTCCCAACTGTGGAAGAAATATAGGTGCAGAAAGATTATATAAAGGTTTACTTTGTAAAGAGTGTTT
>QNYP01000087.1 GCA_003978675.1 Hydrogenothermus sp. | reverse complement strand
CTTTAAGTCTATTAACCTTGCAAAAATTATAACAAAGTTATCGGTCATTGAATAAGTTCCTGTTATCAGGTATCTGGATTTTAACTGTTTATTTTTAATATTATTTATATTTCTGGAAAATGCTGAGATACCAATATTATTTACTTTGAATTTTTTTCTTATTTCTATCTGGTATATACTTGTATTGCACTTACTTACTAAAGAATTTCTGAAAAACTCTGTTAAAAATTCTCCTGCAGGAGTGGGTTTTAATGTTTTGTAATTTACTATATCTGTCAGTATTACTTTTCTGTAGTTTATAAATTTGCAAAAATCTTTTGATATTTCATTGAAATTTTTTGAAAAATCTGTGTTATAAAAAGCCTGCTCTGGTGTTTGATAAAAACAGCTTGTAAAAATAATAAGCAGGGAAAGGATATATATTATTTTCATTCTCCTATTATTTCTATTTTATTTTCTGTGCTTTCATAAAGATCAATGTCATATAAGTCAGCAGGAAGAATTATTTGTCCAGATGAAACAATAGTATTATCAGAAACTCTTATTAGTTTGGCATTGATTATTATAGAATCTCCAAGTTTAGAATATGTTCCAACTAAAACACTTTCTATTTTTACTCCATTATTTAATTTTAATTTATTTATATTTCTGCTTAGTATAAATTCTCCATGTTTGTTTATATATAAGTTTCTAGAAAGCCTTATATCTAAAACCTTCCATTTCCTGATTAAAAACTCATGTTGTAAATTTTCCTTTATGAGTCTTCCTAAATGGCTTGTTTTCTCTATATTATCTAAACTTACAAAAGTTGTTATAACTATTGGACAGCATTTTACATTTTTAGTTAAATTTTGCTCTAGTTGGTCAGCTAGAAGGATAATTCTGGAATTAAAAATACCTTCTGGAGTTTGTGATGGTATTATTTCTACTTTTCTATCATATGTTTTACTTAGTTCTTTTGCATTTACACATAATAAAAAGCTAAAAATTAAAAATAGAATAATATTTAACTTTTTCATTTTTTATCTATATAAATGTATTTTTTCTTATATTCAATTATACATTTTTTCTTCTTTACCTTGTAAGTTATGGGATAGTCAAATACTGGATCTTTCAGTAATTCATATTCTTTTTGAGGTTTACATACAGGTTGCAAGATAAAGGTTTTCTTTGCTTGTGTTTTTTGGGAACAAGAAATTATAAAGAAGCTTAATGTGATAAATATAACCATATATATATAAGAAAAATGTTTTTTCATTTTATCAACCGGTAAATTGAAATTTCCTTTATTCTTTTTCGTTTTTTTTAAGGTTTCCTTAAGTTTTTCTTTCTAATTCTTATAGCATCAGGTGTTATTTCTATTAACTCATCTTCATTTATCCATTCCATAGCTTTTTCAAAGTCCATTTCTTTATGGGGAACTATTTTATAACCTTCTTCTGCACTCATAGCTCTAACATTTGTAAGTTTCTTTTCTCTGGTTATATTTACCCATAAATCGTTATCTCTGTTGTGTTGTCCTACTACCATTCCTTCATAAACTTCTGTTCCAGGAGGTATAAAAAATATGCCTCTATCTTGTAGAGAGTGTATTGCATAAGGAGTTGCAACTCCTTTTCTGTCAGAAACCAGTGCTCCATTTTGTCTTGATTTTATGTCCCCAAACCAAGGCTCCCATCCTTCAAAAATAGCGTGCATTATTCCTTCACCTCTTGTATCTGTTTTAAACTCTGACCTATATCCAATTAATCCTCTAGATGGAATAACAAACTCAAGTCTCACCCTTCCACTTCCATTATTTATCATATTAACCATTTTCCCTTTTCTTGAGCCTAGCTTTTCGGTAACAATTCCAATAAATTCTTCAGGAATATCTATTAAAACTTTTTCTACAGGCTCTAATTTTTGTCTATTTTCTTCTTTTATAATTACTTCTGGTTTAGATACCTGAAACTCATATCCTTCTCTTCTCATCATTTCTGCTAGTATGGATAATTGAAGCTCCCCTCTACCCATTACTAGAAAACTTTCTGGGTTATCTGTATCTTCTACTCTTATTGCAACATTCGTTAAGGTTTCTTTATATAGCCTTTCCCTTAAATGTCTAGATGTTAAAAATTTGCCACTTCTCCCTGCAAATGGTGAGTCATTTACAGAAAAAATCATAGATATAGTTGGCTCTTCTACTGAAATTGGTGGTAATGCCTTTGGATTTTCTACATCTGATATAGTTTCTCCAATAAAAATATCATCTAGCCCCGCTATTGCTATAATATCTCCTGCTTTTGCTTCTTTTGTTTCAACTCTTTTTAATCCTTCATATGTATATAATGCTTTTACTGTTCCCTTTACAACTGAACCATCTTTTTTTACTACTGCAACTTGCTGTCCAAGTTTAACAGAACCATTAAAAATTCTTCCTATTGCAAGTCTTCCAACATAGTTATCATAATCTAAAGAAGTTATTAAAAACTGAAAAGGCTCTTCTGGATCGTATTCTGGTGGTGGCATATAACTGATAATTTTTTCAAATAAAGGCCTCATATCTTTTGAGTTATCGTTTAAATCTTCCTTTGCTACTCCATCTTTACCTATTGCATATATGATAGGAAAATCTAGCTGTTCTTCTTCTGCATCTAAATCTATGAATAAATCGTAAATCTCATTTATTACTTCATTAATTCTTGCATCAGGTCTGTCAATTTTGTTTATAACTACAAGTGGTGTTAAACCTGCTTCTAATGCTTTTTTCAAAACAAATCTTGTTTGAGGCATAGGACCTTCTGCAGCGTCAACAAGAAGTATTACTCCATCTACCATTTTTAGAGTTCTTTCTACTTCTCCTCCAAAATCTGCGTGTCCAGGTGTATCTACTATATTTATTTTTATTCCTTTATACCAAATGGCAGTGTTCTTAGCCATTATGGTAATTCCCCTCTCCCTTTCTAAGTCTATGTTATCTAGAATCCTTTCTTGAACTTCTTCATTTTCTCTAAAGGTTCCACTTTGCTTTAATAAAGCATCTACCAATGTTGTCTTTCCATGGTCTACATGGGCTATTATTGCAATATTTCTTATATCGTTTCTAACAGACCTTTTTGTTTTCATATATTTGTCTATCTCCTTATTAGTTTATTCTTTTGATAATTAAATCTTTTTCTTCTTTGGGAAGTTTATTAAATATGGAAAGTTTTTTTAGTTTTTCAGGGTTTGTTTCACCGTTAACATTGACTATTATAATTCTTCCTTCTCCACTCTTATATAGACCTACAAAATCGTCTATAGCCCCAATAATAGTTAACTTTCCTTCTTCTACAAGTGTTTTATATTTTTTTAGTGCAAGTTCCACTTGGTAATCTACATTTGCTTGAACTCCTTTAATCCATTTTGTCTCAAAATCCATATTTTTGCCTTTTAATTTAGATAAAGGTATAAATAGGTGGTCTAGCTCCTTAATAATATCAAATGGTTCTTTTATGTAATCTTCTAAAGCAGCTTTTATAGCCCCACAGTGTGAATGTCCCAGTATTAATAATACAGGAGTATGAAGGTGTAAAACTCCATAATCAACAGAACCAAAACTAGTTAAAAGTTGATTACCTATATTTCTTATTGCAAAAATTTTGTTAATAGGGTCTTTTTCTATTATATTGGTATGAACTCTAGCATCTGAACATGAAACTAAAGTTATATAAGGTTTTTGTTTATTTTTAAATTGTTCAAAGTAAGATTTAGAATGATGGTTTACAAAGTCCTCATCATACTTAACAATTTCTCCAATTATAGAAGAAACATCTTTTGCAAGAGATAGGCTAAAGATAAGTAAGAGTGCTACTAATATTGACCTCAATACCTACCTCCTTAATATTTTCCAAAAACCCTTTCATAAATGTAAGGGACATTTCTTAAAAACTTTTGAACATCAAAAATTTCATTTAATTCTTCTTCGGTTAAGTATTTCATTACTTCTTTATCTTGTTTTAAAGCATCTATAAACATAAGTCCTTCTGTATCCCACGCTTTCATTGCGTTTCTTTGAACTATATCATATGCTTCATCTCTAGAAAGACCTTTTTCTACAAGAGCTACAAGTACTTTAGATGAGAAATATAATCCTTTAGATAAATCCATATTTTTCTTCATTCTTTCTGGATAAACTACTAAATCTTTTAAAACTTTTATCGTTAGGTTTAATATGTAGTCAAGTGCTATTGCACTATCAGGCATAATGACCCTTTCTACTGATGAGTGAGAAATATCTCTTTCATGCCAAAGTGCTATATCTTCCATAGCAGGTATTGCATTTGCTCTTATTACCCTTGCAAGCCCTGTAATTCTTTCGCAAGTAATAGGATTTTTCTTATGAGGCATTGCAGACGAACCTCTTTGACCTTTTTTAAAAGGTTCTTGAGCTTCTAAAACTTCTGTTCTTTGCAGGTGTCTAATTTCAACTGCTATTTTTTCAAGAGAAGATGCAGTAATAGCCATAGCTGTCATAAATTCTGCGTGTCTATCTCTTTGAACTACTTGGTTTGATACTGGTTCAGGTTTTAATTCTAGTTCTTCTAATGCTAACTTTTCAACTTCAGGAGTAATATTTGAGTATGTTCCAACTGCTCCAGAAATTGCACCAACAGATATAGTCTCTCTTGCTTGCTGTAGTCTTCTTTTATTTCTTTTCATTTCTTCGTACCAAAGGGCAAATTTAAGCCCAAATATCATAGGTTCTGCGTGAACTCCATGGGTTCTTCCCATCATTACTGTATTTTTATATTTAAAAGCATTTTCTTCAAGTATTGCTAATAGCTCATCTATATCTTTTAGTAGTATATCTATTGCTTCTCTCATTAATAATCCAAGAGCTGTATCAATAACATCTGAAGATGTAACTCCAAGGTGTATATATCTACCATTTTCTCCAACTTGCTCTGCAACTGCAGTAACAAATGCTAAAACATCGTGGTTGTAGATTTTGTCTAATTCATGTATTCTTTCTACAACTTTTTCATCTATATAGGTTTTTTCTTCAATTTCTTTCAATGCTTCATCAGGTATTTTCCCAAGTTTATTCCAAGCCCTGCAAATGGCAATTTCTACGTCAAGCCATTTTTGAAATTTGTTAACTTCGGACCAAACTTTTCCCATTTCAGGAAGAGTATATCTTTTTATCATTGGATACTCCTACAAATATTTTTTGTGGTAAGTATATATTATATCAATATTAGAATATATAAATTGTTTTGGTTTTATGTATTATTGAGTAGCAATACATTCAGAAACAAACTGGTTTTCTGATTTAGGTTTAAATTTGTTTTTACCTAAGAAACAACCTGCCTTACATGCATTTATGATATATTCTTTTTGCCAATTTAAAAATGCTTTACCAAACTTTATACTTCTTGCTAGTTCTCCACATTTAATACCTGGTTGCAATCCCCTTTGATAACAACCTTGATATATAGAGTAAGCAAAA
This sequence comes from Hydrogenothermus sp., assembly GCA_003978675.1. GTDB lineage: Bacteria > Aquificota > Aquificia > Aquificales > Hydrogenothermaceae > Hydrogenothermus. The sequence continues at coordinate 8,521 of QNYP01000087.1, read as the reverse complement.
TGGCAAAACTGGTCTTTAGGTATTTTTGATGTTTCTTTTTCTTTAGCAAATGAAAAAACGAAAAATAAAACTCCGAAAATAAAAAGTAGTTTTTTCATTACAAGCCTCCCTTCAATTTAAGATAAGAAATCTTTTAAATGTTTCTTCATAGCAGCTGCACGAAGTTTTTTTAATGCTCTGTTTTCTAATTGCCTAACTCTTTCTCTTGATATACCAAGCATCTCACCAACTTCATTTAATGTTTTAGGTTCTTCTCCTTCTAATCCAAATCTATGTTTTATTATTTCTTTTTCCCTTTCATCTAAAACTTTCATTAAACCTTCTAATTGTTTATGTAGTTCTTCTTCTACAACTTCCTTTTCTACATCATCAGTTCCTTTTTTAGACATTAAATCAAGTAGTGTGATATCTTCGTCTTCTCCAACAGGCATATCTAGTGATAAAGGCATTCTAACTATTTGTAAAGCCTGTTTTACTTTTTTAGGGCTTGCATCTATTTCTTTAGCAATTTCTTCAATAGTTGGTTCTCTACCTAGTTTTTCTTTTAATTTTTCATATGCCTCTTTTACTTTGCTTATAAATAATGATTCTTTTATAGGAATTCTAACTGCACCTGTTTGCTGGAAGATTGTTTGCATAATAGCCTGTCTTATCCACCAAACAGCATAAGATATAAACTTAACATCTTTATCAGGATCAAATCTTTTTGCAGCTTCTATTAATCCAAGATTTCCTGCTGCGATTAAATCTGTTAAGGGAACACCCCAACCCATAAAATTTTTAGCAACATTTACAACAAATCTTAAGTTACCTTCGATTAATTTTTTTAAAGCTTCTTTATCTCCTTTTTTTGCTCTAATTGCAAGTTCTTTTTCCTCTTCAGGAGATAAGAGAGGATGCTTAGCCATTTGTTGGATGTATAGGTTGAGTGTGTTTTGGTCTTTGTTATCTGCCATTTTTATCCCCAAAAAATTAAGTTAATAATCAATTATAATAATTATTGATAAATTTTTTGATATGATTTTACTCAAATTTTAAAAGGAGAAGGACTATCCCTCCTCCTCATTAACTGGTATTTCTACTTCTATTCCAAGTTCATCTAACTGCTCTTGAGCTACAAAATCTGGTGCTCCAGTAAGAGGACAATTTCCTTTTTGTGTTTTTGGAAATGCTATTACTTCTCTTATACTGTCTGAATCTGTCATTAAGGCAACAATTCTATCAAGCCCAAAAGCCAGTCCTCCATGAGGCGGAGCTCCATATTTTAAAGCCTGTATTAAAAACCCAAATTTTTCCTCAGCTTCTTCTTCTGAAATATTTAACATTTCAAATATTTTCTTTTGTATATCTGGTCTGTGGATACGGATTGAACCACCTCCTATTTCTTCACCATTTAAAACCAAATCATATGCTCTAGATTTAAAGTTTAAGGCTACATTTTTATCTGCAATTGCTTCATCTAGTCTGTCTAAATCTTCTTCTTTTGGAGAAGTAAATGGATGGTGAAGTGCAACAAGTCTGTTTTCTTCTTCATCCCATTCTACTAGTGGGAAATCGACAACCCAGGTAAATTTCCATTGTCCTTTTGGTATTAAATTAAGCTTTTCTGCAATAATTTTTCTTAAAAATCCTAAAACTCTGTGGGTTGTTTCGTAAGTGTCGGCTATAAATATTAGTAAATCTCCATCTTCTGCATTCATTTTGTTAAATAGTTTTTCCTTTTGCTCATCAGTGAAGAATTTAAGTATAGGCGATGTTGCTTTTTCTTTTTCAAGTTTTATCCATGCCATTCCTTTGGCACCAAATCTAATTGCATCCTCTGTTAAGAGGTCTATTTCTTTTCTTGAAAGTTTTGCTCCACCCTTTATGTTTATTCCTTTTACAATTCCACCACTTTCTACTGCACCTTTAAATACTTTAAATTCTACTTCTTTTGCAATGTCAGACACATCAATAAGCTCAAGTCCATATCTTAAATCTGGTTTATCTGTTCCATATTTTTCTATAGCTTCTTTATAAGTCATTCTAGGAAATGGAAGTTTAAGTTCTATACCAAGAATTTCTTTCCATAAATAATGGATAAGTCCTTCAGATATAGCCATTACATCTTCTTCATCAACAAAAGACATCTCAAAGTCTATCTGTGTAAATTCTGGCTGTCTATCTTTTCTTAAATCTTCATCTCTAAAACATTTAACGATTTGAAAGTACCTTTCTATTCCACCTACCATAAGTATTTGTTTAAATAGCTGTGGTGATTGTGGAAGGGCATAGAATTTTCCTTTTTCTAATCTAGATGGAACTAAAAAGTCTCTTGCACCTTCAGGAGTAGATTTTGTAAGCATTGGAGTTTCAACTTCTAAAAATCCATGTCCTGCTAAATATTCTCTAGTTTTCTGGTAAACTTCGTGTCTTAAAAGAAGATTTTTAAACATTTTATTTCTTCTAATATCTAAATATCTATATTTTAAGCGGACTTCTTCATTTACGCTAATATCATCTTCTATAGGGAAAGGTAAAATATCGCAAGTGTTTAAAATTAAAAGTTTTTGTCCTATTACTTCTATATTTCCTGTAGGTATTTTAGGATTTTCTGTTCCTGCAGGTCTTCTTTCAACTCTACCAAAAACACCTATTACATATTCAAGGCGAACTTTTTTAGCTTTTTCAACTTCCTCTTTAGGTGATTTAGAAGGGTCAAAAACTACTTGGACAACTCCTTCTCTATCCCTTAAGTTAATAAAAATTACTCCTCCATGGTCTCTAACACTTTCAGCCCAACCAAGTAATCTAACTTCATCACCTATATTATTTTCTGTTAACTCTCCTGCAAAAAAATCTCTTTTAAAGTCCCCTAAATGGTCTAACATTTACTAACCTCCACTTACTGGTGGTATTATTGCTACCACATCATTATTTTTTAGAATATATTTTTTATCTTTATATTCTTCGTTAACAGCTATCATTGTATTTTCAAGTATATCTTTAATTTCTGGGTATTTATCTTTTAAAATCTTCAAAAGTTTCTCGATAGTAGTATTTTCATCTATCTCAAATTGCTCATTAGATTTTTTTATCTTATCTTTAACTGATGAAAAATATAAAACTTTTATTTTCACCTTTTATCTCCATTTATTCTTCTTCAAAATCTATTACCCACTCTGTGATTAAGTGAGAACCTCTTAAGAAGTGTGCCCTTAATTTCACTTTTACTAGCTCTTCTAAGGAAGAAAATCCTTCGCCATCAACAAGTGTAGGGGTATCTTTTCCACCAACTATAAATGGCATGTGTATTAATCTTATCTCATCAACAAGTCCAAGTTTTATAAGATTCCAGTTTAATGTAGCTCCACCCTCTACCATTAAATTTTTTATTCCTTTTTGATATAGTAAATCCATCATTTTTATAAGGTCTATATTGTCTTCTCCACATATTAAAACTTCTACTTTTTCTTCAAGGGCTTTAACTTTTTCTTTTGGAGCTTTTTCTGTTGTTACTATTATTGTTGGTGCATCTGGTTTTAGTATGTTTGCATCTAATGGAATATCTGCCTTTGAAGAAGGAACTATTCTTGTTGGATTTTTCCCTTCTACATATCTAACTGTCAAATATGGATTATCTGTTCTAACTGTTTCAGCTCCTACCATTATTCCATCAACTTTTGCTCTAAGTTGATGGAGATATCTTGTTGCTTCTTCATCCATAAATTTCATTATTTCTTTTGATGAAACTCCTCTTTTGAGGGTTAATTTTCCATCTATAGTTATTTCAGAAACGATGATTGTATACGGACGATGCATAATTCTCCCCTTTTAGTCGTATTGCTTGTTATATTTTACATATAAATAAATAATTCTTTGTAAAAGAGACATTATTGTTAAAGCTACTACTAATTTGAATCCAAATTCAAGGCCACCTAATATCTTAAAATGTTCAAATATTGCAAATAAAATGATAAACAATATGGTCTCAGGCCTACCAAAGAAACCAACTCCTTCTAGTGGATCATCTATTTTTCCTTTTTTTCTTTCAGAAAATCCAATTTCTGCATAAGCAACAGGTTTTATAAATGTATGAAGTTGATTTGCTATTACTCCAAGGGCTGTTAACCACGGCGTAGAATATGCTATTCCTATAGCAAACAAAACAAAACCATCTACTATTTTATCTGCAAGCCAATCAAATACTGCTCCAAACTTTGATGCTTTTTCTGTTTCCCTTGCGACAACGCCGTCCATAAGGTCAAAAAAGCCACTTAAAAATAAAAGTAATGCTCCTGTGAATGGTTTATGTATGTAGAAAAAATATGCAGATAAAGCTCCTAAAATGATAGAAATAATAGTAATAATATTCGGGGTAATGTGGCTCTTAGCCAGCACTACCCCAATAGGTTCATATATCTTTTTTAAAGATTTCCTTTTTGATGTGAGATTCATCTTATAAGCCTTTTCCCTCAAGCCATGGCATCATTTTTCTTAACTGTTTTCCTACTTCTTCTACAGGGTGATTTTCGTCCTTTTTAACCATAGCATTAAAGTGAGGTCTTCCAGCAACATTTTCAAGAACCCACTCTTTTGCAAACTCGCCTCTTTGGATTTCTTCTAGAATTTTCTTATGAATAGGCTTAACAGCCTCATATATTCTATCTCCTCTTGTTACATCTCCGTATCTCGCAGTATCAGAAATTGAGTATCTCATTCCAGAAATTCCGTATTGATATATAAGGTCTACAATTAATTTTAATTCATGTAGACACTCAAAATATGCAACCTCAGGCTGATAACCTGCTTCGATTAATGTTTCAAAACCAGCTTTTATTAATGCAGTTGCTCCGCCACAAAGGACAGCTTGTTCTCCAAAAAGGTCTGTTTCTGTTTCTTCTTTGAATGTTGTTTCTATAAGGCCTGCTCTTGTGCAACCTATTCCTTTTGCATATGCTAAAGCTACATCTTTTGCTTTTCCTGTGTAGTCTTGGTGAATTGCAACAAGTCCTGGAACTCCTTTCCCTTCTTCATACTGCCATCTTACAAGGTGTCCTGGTCCTTTTGGTGCAACTAGAAATACATCTACATAATCAGGTGGGATAATCTGGTCAAAGTGAATGTTAAAACCATGTGCAAAAGCTAAAGCATTCCCTTCATCTAAGTTTGGAAGTATAGATGTTTTAAATACTTCTGGTTGAATTGTGTCAGGAATTAACATCATAACAACATCTGCCTTTTTAGTAGCTTCATCTGGAGTTAAAACTTCAAATCCATCATTTTTTGCTTTATCCCAGGAACGGCTTCCTGCGTATAGCCCGATAACTACATTTATACCACTGTCTTTTAAGTTTAATGCATGGGCGTGTCCCTGACTACCGTATCCTATAATAGCAACAGTTTTGTCTTTTAAAACTTCTAAAGATGCATCTTCGTCATAGTAAATTTTAGCCATTTATATTCCTCCGTTTAGTTTGTTATATAAATCTTATCTATTTTATAATTATTAAGTAGTTTATTCAAAATATAACTTGCAGAAACTTCATTGAGAACTATTAAGTCTACAGATACATCAGCTCCTCCAATTGTTATAATTGGTTCTTTAGGAATATTTATATTTTCTTTGTAGTTAGTTAGGTAATCTCCTTTTGAAGATATTAACTTTATTTTTTTCTCTGTAGTTTTTCCTTTTGATATAATCCTTAGGTTAATGCTTTTTCTATCTAAGTACCTAAATACTAGATAATCACTATCCTTTAGTAAATTTGCTATATTTTCTCTTATTTCTTCTGCGAAGTTACAAGTTGTGCATAGAGCCTCTTTTAATGTTTTGTTGCTTTTGACAAATATACAAATATTATAAGAATAGGAAATCCAATTTATGTTTATGGTTATAACTGTATTCTTTTTTTTAGCATTTAAATTTTGTTTAAAAAAATCTTTAAAAATTTCTAAATAACTATCTGGTAAATTTTTTATATTTATACTTTCTATATTAACTTTATATACTTCTTTTGCTATAGAAAGTGAAAAAATAAAAAAAAGAAGAAATAAAACCTTTCTCATTCCTTTATTTTTTCTTGTGCAGATTCTCTTACTACAGCTAAAACTCCAGTTCTGGATACATCCTTTATTCCAAATGGTTTAACTAAATTTATAAATGCATCTATTTTATCTTGCTTTCCTGTAATTTCCACAGTGTATGAATCCTTTGCAACATCTACTACTTTTGCCCTAAAAATATCTACCAGTCTCATTATTTCATCTCTTGTATCACTATCAGCAGTATGGATTTTTATAAGGGCAAGTTCTCTTTCTATATGTGGGATATCAGTAATATCTCTAACTTTTAAAGTTTCAATAAGCTTTCTTAGTTGCTTTACAATTTGCTCAACAACTCTTTCATCACCGTTAACAATTATTGTAATTCTTGCAATGTTTGGCTCATGGGTTTTTCCAACAGTTAAACTTTCTATGTTATAACCTCTACCTGCAAATAGTGAAGTAATACGAGATAAAACTCCAACATTATGTTGAACTTTTACCACGATAACATGTTTTCTTACTACTGTTTTTGGTTGTGGTCTAACTTTTAATGCTTTAATTTCTTCTATCATTTCCTTACCCCACTAAATACATAGTTTCTGCTTCGCCTTTTTCTCCAGGATGGAGAATCATTTCTCTGTAAGATTTACCAGCTGGAACCATTGGTAAAACATTTTCTTCTCTATCTACTGCAAAATCCATAATTACAGGTCTGTCATTTATAGACATAGCCTCTTCTAGAACTTTTCTAACTTCAGAAGGTTTAGTTGCTCTTAATCCTACAGCTCCAAAGCTTTCTGCCAATTTTACAAAATCTGGCTGAACTGATAAACATACAGATGAGTATCTGCTATCGTAGAATAATTCCTGCCATTGTCTAACCATTCCTAGAAACTCATTATTTAAAATAGCAACTTTTACAGGTATTCTGTATTGAACAGCTGTTGCTATATCTTGGATATTCATTAAAAATGAGCCGTCACCTTCTATTGCTATTACTTCTTTGTCTGGTCTTGCAATTTTAGCCCCGACTGCTGATGGAAAACCAAATCCCATAGTTCCAAGTCCACCAGAATTTATAAACTGTCTAGGGAATTTATATTTATAAAACATAGCTGCCCACATTTGATGTTGTCCAACACCAGCAGTTATAATGGCTTCTCCTTTTGTTATGTTGTAAATTTCTTCTATTACATATTCAGGTTTTATTATTTTACTTTTTTTATCGTAGGTTAAAGGATGTTCTATTTTCCATTTTTCAATTAATTTTAACCAGCTTTCTCTAGCTTCTTCCCATTCTATTGGTTTTTTTTCAACCTCTTTAACTAGCTTTTGTAATACTTTCTTAACATCTCCAACTATTGGAACATCTACTGTAATTGTTTTACTAATTGATGCAGGGTCTATATCTATGTGAATTATTTTTGCTTCTGGAGCAAATTCATCTATTTTTCCAGTAACCCTATCATCAAACCTTGCACCTACTGCAATAAGTAAGTCAGCATTGTAAACAGCCATGTTTGCATAATATGTTCCATGCATTCCAAGCATATGAAGGGCTAATGGATGGTCTTCTGGGAATGCTCCTTTACCCATTAATGTTGTAGTAACTGGTATTTTTGCAATTTCCGCAAGTTTTACCAGCTCTTCCTGTGCTTCTGAAGCAACAGCCCCACCACCTACATATAAAACTGGTCTTTTTGCCTGTCTGATTAATTTTGCTGCCTTTTTTATTTGGGCTATATTTCCCTCATAATGAGGTTTATATCCCGGAAGAGCATTTTCTACATCTTTTATAGTGGGCATTTTATAGTCATAAACTTGTTGAGTAATATCTTTAGGAATATCTACCAAAACTGGCCCTGGTCTTCCAGTTCTTGCTATGTAAAATGCTTCTCTTAATATTAATGCTAAATCTTTTATATCTGTAACTAAAAAATTATGTTTTGTTACAGGTCTTGTAATCCCTGTAACATCTGCTTCTTGAAATGCATTATAATGTGTTGGAACCTGACCAGTGATTGCAACAAGTGGAACTGAATCCATATAAGCAGTTGCAAGTCCAGTTACTAAGTTTGTTGCTCCTGGACCTGATGTTGCCATTACAACTCCAACTTTTCCAGAAGCCCTTGCATATCCATCTGCCATATGACACGCTGCGAGTTCATGTCTGGTTAATATATTTCTAAATGGGGCATTAAATAATGCATCATAAACTTCCATAATTGCCCCGCCTGGTAATCCGAATATAGTGTCTACCTTTTCTTCTATTAAAACATCTACAACTATATCAGCTCCTCTTTTCTTAGGCATGATTAATAACCTCTTATATATTTAAGTAATAAAGATGGATATGCAAGGGCTTCTGGAAAAGTTGGAGTTGTAATGGCAACATCAGGTCCAGGAGCAACAAACTTAGTAACTGGACTTGCAACTGCTTATATGGATTCAGTTCCACTTGTTGCAATCACTGGTCAGGTTCCAACACATTATA
>QNYP01000088.1 GCA_003978675.1 Hydrogenothermus sp. | reverse complement strand
CGTTTTCTGATATATCACTTTGAGAAAAACTATCTTTTAGAAGTATATAAACAAATACTGTGATTACAGATATTATAGAGACTATTACAAAATTCTCCATAACTAAAAACCTATAAAGTTTTAATTTTTAAATTTATAAACAGTTATTTAAAGAAAATCTGACAGTTATGGAGAATTTTGTAATAGTCTCTATAATATCTGTAATCACAGTATTTGTTTATATACTTCTAAAAGATAGTTTTTCTCAAAGTGATATATCAGAAAACGAAGTTTCAGACAGAAATGAAAGTTTTTCTAACTCAGATGAAGAATATCAAGAAGACAAATATACATCAGGCGAAATTATATCCGAAAACATATCAATAGATGATAATCCTAGTAATTCAACAAACTTTACAGATGAGATAACAGACCCTACATATTGTTATTTACCCTACAATATACACCATGATGATTGTTTTAATAATGATGATGACACATTAAGTGATTATTGGGATAATCACTGGGACGATTACTGGAACAATAATTGGAACGATGATTGGGATAGATAGATGTCAGATTTTCCTAAAATCTTCGTTTATTTATTCAAAAATAAATTTTTGGAGTATAATTTTTTCATTCTGAGGGGAGTTTTTATAAAATGGCAAAAAAAGAAAAAAAGAAAAAACTTCCATTAGTGGGGGCCAAAAGGTTTTCTCATAGGTCCCATATGGGATTAAAAAGATTCCTAAAAAATAAACATTATCAAGACTGGCTAGAACGAAATTTAGAATACCTAAGAGATAAATATATAAAACAAAAAAGAGGGGAAAAATGAGTAAAAAACAAAAATATTTAATTGCGTTAGCCGGGTTATTTCATGATATAGGAAAGTTCTATCAAAGGGCAACAGGGGAAAAAACAACTGAAGAAGAGAAAAAAGAATTTGGTTATGCTCATGCTGTTTTATCAGGTAAACTACTAGATAATGATTTAAACGAAGGTTTAAGTGAAGTTTTCACAGAGGATGAATTAAAATTTATAAAAGAAGGAGTTTACCACCACAATCCATATACTCCTATTCAATTTTTATTGCAAAAGGCAGATTGGGTATCATCTTCGGAAAGGGAAAAAGTAGAAGCTGAGTATATACTAGATATGGATATTCTTAAAGAGGAGATTAAACAAATATCTCAAAAACATCCCCGTTTAAGAAGTATATTTGAAAGATTAAAACTTTCAAGAGAACCAAATAAGAAAGGATTTGTATATAAAATAAAAAAACTTGAATTAAGCAGAGATATTTTTCCCTTAGATTTAGAACATGACGTAGTATATAAATTAAGCTATGAAAATGCAAAAGTTGAAGAAATATTAGGAAGTTATAAATCCCATTGGGATAGCTTTAAAGAAGAGTTTAACTCAAAACTAAAAAACTGCAAAATAAAATTCAATCAACACCCAGAAAAAGTTTTTAGCTTAATTTATCACTTACTATATAAATATCTCTGGTGTATTCCTGCTTCTATCTATGACAAAGAAAACTATTCAAATCACTACCCAGATATATCTTTATTTGACCATTCAAGAGTTTTGTCTGCTGTTGCCTGTTGTTTTTATGATTATGATAAAGATGCATTTACTCAAAAAACTACACAGGAGTTCAAAGATTTCTTCAAAGACAAAAAAGTTTTCCTTCATGTAAAAGCAGACATAAGTGGAATTCAAAGATTTATATACAATGTTTACCCTGGAAAAGGTGGAGTCGCAAAAATCTTAAGAGGTAGAAGTTTTTATGTAGTTATGCTTTGGGAAATATTAGCAAGATACATACTAAACAAATTAGATTATCCACTTTCTAATCTTCTTTATAGTGGTGGAGGAATTTTTGAAATATTAGTTGCAAACACGAAGGAAAATAAAGAGAAATTAGAAGAAATAAAAAAAGAAATAAATAGATTTCTAGCATCAGAATTTGAAGCAGATTTAGGGCTATCTTTGGCTACTTATGAGTATACTCCAGTAGATATGATGGATAATTATAAATCTGTTTTAACAAAATTAAATGAAAATTTAGATAATGCAAAAAAGGAAAAATTTGCAAATTTAATTGAAACCGGAGAAATTTTCAAATTTTTAAATGAAAAATCAAATAACATCCAATCAAATAAAGAAAAATGTCCTGTTTGTCAAAAGTATTTAATAGATGGTAATTTGCCAGAAGAAGAAAAAATATGCGAAATATGTAATATATTTAAAAATATAGGAACACATCTTCCTAGAACTAAAAGTTTAGTTTTTTATTTTAAAAACGACTTAAAAGATAAAATTCAAAATAAAAATGATAAAGATAAAGTTATAAGCTTTGGTATATTTGGGTCAGTATATTTAATCACAGATAAAAACTCAAAAGATTTAAAAACTTTATATAACTTTCCACAAACAACAGAAATATTAGACATAAATAACACATCTTTAGAAAAAGAATATATAACTGGATTTAAATTTATAGGTAAAGTTGTTCCTAAAGCAACAGCTAAAATACCAAAGACAGAAACAGGAGAAGAAGAAGAAATCAACGAAGGACAAATAGCTCCTTTTACATATTTAGCCAAGTTTTCTGAGGGTGATGAGAGAATTGGAATTATAAGAATGGATGTAGATAATTTAGGAAAATTATTTAGTGATGGATTAGGAGAAAAAATATCTATTTCCAGAATAGCAACTCTTAGTCGTTCTTTAGATTTATTCTTTTCTGGTTATTTAAATAATATATGTAAAGAACTTTCTGAAGAATATAAGAAAAAATATCCAGATACAAAAATAGAAGATTTCTTCTACATACTTTATGCTGGTGGTGATGATGTTTTTATTGTAGCTCCTTGGGATAAAGCTATAGATGCCTTAGAAAAAATACAGGATGAGTTTAAAAATTATACCTGTCAAAATCCAAACGTTTCTATTTCTGCTGGATATATTCAAACTAAACCTAAGTTTCCAATAAGAGTATCTGCAGATTTAGCTGGAGAAGCAGAAGAAATTGCTAAATCATCAGGAAAAGACAGAGTTTGCATTTTAGGAGATGTATTAAAGTGGGAAGATTTAGAAATGGCAAAAGAAATTGCACAAAAATGGATAAACTACATCAAAGAGGATAAATTGCAAAGAGGGTTTATCTATGCAATTCATAGATTAAAAGAACAATTTTTAAAAGATGATAAAAAACAAAAAAGTTTAATATTCCCATACAAAGAAGAGGAAAACCCAATGTTTTATCCTTATATCCAATATTACATAGCAAGGAACATAAAAGATGATATAAGAGAAGAAATTGCAAACTTACTTTTAAACAATAAAAAAGAAATTTTTAATAAACTAAGCTTTATTATCAATTACACATCATTAAAAACAAGAAAAAGTTAGGTCAGATTTTTGTAAATGTAAAGTTTATTAAAATTAAAATAACGGAGGGATAAAAATGCAAAACAAGCAAGACTATAAGGATGAAATCCAAGAAATAATACAGAAAATAAGAAGTGCAAAAAAATTATCTGAGGTATTAACACCAAAAAATTTTGCTCCAGTAGGAGGTTGGGCTGATAAGATTACACAACAAATAAAAAAACAAGCAGGAAAATATGACCAGAAAACACGAAAAAAGTTTCCTCCTTTAAAGACATCTCAGCTTAGAAAAATATTTTCAGAAGTAAAAGAGATTTGTCAAAAGAAAAATGAAGTTGAACTTTATCTTTTATATCCAAAACTTGCATATGCAGAAGGAAGAGATTTAATGCCTAGTAATTTTTACGAACTCTTAATTACTTGTTTAGATAAGCTTAAAGAAAATGCTGATAAAGAAGATTTTAAAAGTTTTGAGCAATTTATGACTGCTATAGTTGCTTATAACAAGAAATATGATTAAATAAAAGCAGGAGATGGCGAAATGAAAAGGTTTTTTGGTATCTTATTATTAATAATTTTGTTTTGTTCACAATCTTTTGCTAACAACAAGGAAAATTCACCAGTTCTTTTAACGATAATTAAAGGGGAATCTAACGGATACCTTAAAACATTATTTCAATTTTACAAGGTGCAAAACATAACATACCAATCATATTTTTCAAGTTCCGGAATTAATTACATTATAAGAAATTTTAATAATCTCCCTGAATTTTTGGTTGAAACAGAGAAGCAAGCCTTTAAAGCAATAAAAAATGAAGGAAGAAAATTCTGTAGAAAATACCCATTTTACTTATTAGACCATTGTGAAACACATATAAGTTTTATGGAAAAGGAGCTTATTACTGTTTTTGTTAACTGCAATATTGTATGCCTTGAATTAAAATAACAAAGGAGGGCTTAAACAATGAATTTAAAATTTCAAGGAACTTTCAAAATTAAAGCAGACCTAACATGCATAACAGGTCTTCATATAGGTGGCTCTAAAGAAACATTTGAAATTGGTGGAATAGACAATCCTGTTATAAAAACCCCAATTTCTATAAAACTTAACGATAATAGAGAAATAAAAGAAGGCATGCCCTACATTCCCGGTTCTTCTTTAAAGGGAAAAATAAGAAGTTTATTAGAGTGGCAGTATGGACTGGTAAAAGCAAAAGTTGAAGAAAAAAACGGGAAAGTTGAAGTAAAAAGTGAATTTATACCTAATGATGAAACCCAAAAAAATTTAAATGATGTGGCAATAGTATTTGGAGTTGGAGCAAGTATGCCAGAAGATTATAAACATTTAGCTCCGCAACCGGTAAGAATAAAAGTATTTGATGCATATCCAACAAGTGAAACAATAAGAAAATGGGAAGAAGAATTAGGAGCAGGATTATACACAGAAGTAAAATGGGAAAACAAAATAGACAGAATTACGTCTACTGCAATGCCAAGACAGCAAGAAAGGGTTCCTGCAGGGTCATCTTTTGAAGTTGAAATTTTATACGAAGTTTTTGAAGAAAAAGATTATGAAAGACTAAAAATTGTTTTCGAGGGAATGAAAAGATTAGAAGACAACTACCTTGGCGGTGGTGGTTCAAGAGGAAATGGAAGAGTAAAGTTTGAAAACATAAAAATTCAATTCAAAGGAAAAGATGTATATCTAAATCCTGAAAAACAAGTAAAAGAAGAATCTTTTCAAGATGTAAATGAAGTATTAAGGGACTTTGAAAAAGTCAAAAAATTAGCAAAAGGTGATTAAAATGAAAATATATAAAGTAGATATAAATCCCGTTTCACCTTTTAGAGATTATCCATCTTCTTATACACTTTTTGGAGCTATTTGCTGGGGATATTGGCTCTTATATGGAGAAAATAAATTAAAAGAACTTTTACAAAAATTTGCAAATAATATGCCTCCTTTCATTTTAAGCTCAATTTTTCCTAAAAACCAGGATACATACCTATTTCCAAAACCAAATCTAAAAGCTAAAAGGGATGAAAATGTATCAATAAAAGACTATAAAGAACTAAAAAAAGTTGCTTATGTTGATTTTGAAATTCTAATAGAAGTCTTAGAAAGAAAAATAAACAATGAATTTGAGTTGAATTTAAAACTGAAGGATAAACTTGAAAAATTAAAAGTTAGCTCATCACTAAAAGATGCAATGCCACATGCATCAATAGATAGAATTTACGGAACTACAGAAGGGTCAGGTCAATTTTTCTTTGAAGAATTTATTGCAATGAAAGAAGGATACCTGCTTATAGCAATAAGAGATGAGAATACAAAAAAAGAACTGGAAAGCATATTTAATTTAATGCAGGATATAGGTATAGGAGGAAATCGCTCAATAGGATATGGAAAAATAATATTTGGTAAGTTTGAAAGATTTAAAGAACTTGAAGATTATATAAATAATCAAACAAAAGAATTTATAACTTTATCTCCAATTATACCTGAAAAAGAAACATATGACTTAAAAAATAGTTATTATGAATATTTTACATTTAGGGGAGCAATAGATAATAACTACGACTTTAAAAATGTAGATATATGGAAAGATAAAGTTATTTATTTAAAGGAAGGTTCAAAATTAAAAATAAAAGAAAATGTAAATAAAAACTTTTTTGGCTTATTTATAAAAACAAAAGATATAAATGGAAAACATATATACCAATACGGTATAGCATTTCCTTTATACATACAGGGAGGAAATTAGAATGAAATATAATACATATAAAGCTACCTTTGTAGCCTTATCACCTATACATATTGGAACAGGAGAGCAGATAAATAACTGGAATTATGCTATTGATAATAGAAAAATAGCATTTTATAACTTTGATAAAGTAGTTTACTATTTAAGAAACGATAAAAATAAACTTTTAAACTTTAAATCCATAATAGAAAAAAATCCTTTAAATTACTGTTTAGGTGATGCTATAAAAAGTTTTAATATAAATGTAAATCCAGATTATGTTATTCCTTATTACGGAAAAATAAAAAAGCATAAAGATGAGTATAAGGAAATATGGGAATTTATAAAAGAAAACGGAAAAGTTTACATACCTGGCAGTGAGATAAAAGGAGCAATAAGAACAGCTTTATTTTATAAAATTTTAAAAGATACTTTTAAAGCTGATAAAGAGGAAGAAAATAAATTTATAAATGAATATAAAAATATAGCCAACTATGTGAAAAATAGGAACTGTGATAAAAATTTAAAAAAAGAAATAAGTGGAAAAACAAAAAATCTAATCCAAAAGTTAGAAAACAAAGTATTTATGAGACCTAACCATAAAGGACAATTTGATGCAAAAACAGACTTTATGAAAAATCTAATGATTAGTGATAGTAGTTTAAAAAACCCTGAGGAGGTTTTATCTGTAAAGGATATAAAAGTTATTGGTATTTCAAAAAATAAAAATATGGAAGAGCTATATGAAGTTGTAAATAGAGGAAGTCAGTTTGAAATAAAAATAAACATTTTCCAAGATGAAAGCTTTAAGAAAATTTTTAATAAAAACTATGAAAAATATTTAAATTTGCAAAGTATAATCAATGCTACAAATGAGTTTTCAGAAAGACTTTTAGAAGAAGAAATTACATATTTTGAAAAAAGCAAAGAATTAGATTTTGACAGTAAAAGAAAAATAATTGATAGTCTAAAGAAAATATTAGACTTAACAAAAACAAGAAAATACATAATTTTAAGAATAGGAAAACACGAGGGATTTTTAAGCACAACTGTTAATTTGCTTATCAAAGATTTAGCACCAGACAGCTACTCAAAAATATACCCTTGCTTAGTAAATAGAGGCTATAAAAACTTACCAAATAAATCTAGAAAAATAACAGCAGAAAATGAAGTTTTAGGCTGGGGTGTATTGGTTCTGGAATAAACAACAAGGCTGGTTAACATTTAACATAATTCATACCTTTAAAAAGCCAAACGCTAAAAAGGAGGCTTTGATATGAAAGTTTTAATAGCTCCGTGGGGAAATCCCGCTGGATGGAAAGAAACTAATTATGTATTTAATAATAAAGAAATAAAATCAAGCTCTTCACTAAAAATATTACAAGATACTATTTCTCCAGAAGAAACAATTATATTGGCTTCAGATACATTAGCACAAGAAGGTATATGTTATGAGGAAATAAAAAGAAATGCTAAAGAAAAAGTTGAAAAATATGCAAAAGAGTTTGGAGTAGAAAAATTTAAAACAATAATTCTTCCGGGAATTGGGCATTTTCAGGATAAGAACACAAAAAAAGAGACCCACTTTTATGGAAATGCACAGGATTATTACTATTCTTTAATCTATAAACTAATACAAATCTTTTTAAAGAATAAAGAGAGAAATATAGAAGTTCACTTAGATATTACTCACGGAGTAAATTATATGCCTGTATTAACATACAGAGCATTAGTAGAGTTGTTAGGTAATATTTCCACACTATTTGATGTAAAATTATGTGTTTACAATACAGACCCAGCACAGCCTTTTAATTTACTAGAAAAAACAGAAATCAATATTATTGAAGATACCCCAATTATGCCTATACCGTTTAGAGGAAAAGCCTCAAAAAATGAATTGATAGATATTTCTAACTTGGATAAATCACAAAAAGAAAAAATAAATAGAAGATTAACTTCTTTTATGGACAAATCTATAACGTATAACACTATATCTGCATTTCTTGGTTCTATTCACAACGGGCTTCCTCTTGGTATCTATACATTCTTTCCAGATATATACAAATTAAGTGCTTATATAGAGAAAGTATATAGAGTATTTGAAGAAAATATAGAGATTAACAATGAAACTAAAAAGTTAGTAGTAAAAAGAAAAGTTTCTCTCAAGGAGAATTTTAAAGTATTTAACTTTGCTTTTTTAAGTTCAAATTTGATTTTACAAATATTAAACTTAGAATCTATTCAAAAAGAAATTACACTAAATGACTTAAAAATCCTAAATGAAAATTTGTTTAAATTTGATAAAAGACTAAGTGTAATTATTGATAAGGAATTAAATGATTTAGAAAAACATTTATATAATAAAAATGATTTCTGCTGGCAATCTTTATATCTAATCTTAAATGGCAAAAACCACATAGAAATAGATGAAAGAAATTTTCTTGCCCATGCAGGTTTTGAAAAAAATGCAGTTGAAGTAAAATAAAAAAGGAAAAAAATGAAATTTTTATTAGATATAGAAAACAACTTTTGAAAACTATAGTAGAAAAATGCCAAGTAGGATTATTACAGGATAATTAAGATCACTTTAAAAATTTTATGCTAAAATCTATTTATGCTTTTGAGAGAGCTTTTTCCTGAGATTTTTAAAAAGGAAATAAAAGAAGGGGATTTTTGTGTTTTAAACATATTAGCGTTTTTTGAAAAAACTAATTTCCTCCTTGCATCCGAGTCTAAAAATACATCAAAACTCAAATTTCGTCCTATTATCATTTTTGAAGTAGATAATGAAAGTGTAAAATTTTTTGCCACCACTACTTATCCTTTAACAAGGAAAAACAGACCTAAAATCTCTTTAAAAGGATGTAAGTTTTTTAAAAATAAAGATGAATGTTTCGGAATTGATATTAAAAGAAAGTTTAGCTGGATATTTGCTAAGAAAACCTCCAAAAAAAAACGATATAGAGTTTTCTACACGGTAGATATACACACTTTAAAAGAACTAAAAAAAGAAAATTTACTTGAAATATGTGGAAACTGCAGAGATGTATTAAAAGATATAGAAAAGAAAATATATGAACTTGGGGAGATTTATGAGCACACATAAAGAAATTCTACTATTCCTACAAGGAAAATCAGAAAAAGGACTAGAAATAATTACAAATATTTTTTATAAAGAACTAAATTCAAACTCGTTTTCTGGTTTAAAAAATATAAGCGAAGATTTATTTATGGAGCTTATGGAAAAAATATTTTCAAAAAGAGAATTTATAATTGAAAAATTCAAAGATGAGGAAAAAGGTCTATCATCATACATCAGGGAAATGATAAAAAATCTTTTTAAAGATAAATTATTAAATATGTCCAAAAATCCTTTGGACAAAGTTAATATAAATGAAGGAGATTTTGCAAAAACTTATAATAATAACCCTGAAAAAATTATGGAAAGCATAGAAGCATCTAAAGTAAAAGAAGTCTTTGAAGGAAAATTATCAGAAGAAGAATTTTTAGTACTATGCTACATAATCTCAAATAAAGAAGAAAAGAGGAAATATGAAGAAAAATTTTTTAAAGACATATCTAAAGATGCTTTATACAAAAGAGTTCAAAGGTTTAAAGAAAAACTTGCAAAAATTGTAAAAAATTATAACTTTGCCGAAGGTTCTGTTATGTTTTATTTAGAAAATTTACTTCCTAAAACTTGTAAAAAGGTGGAGAATGAGAGAAATTGAAAAAATATATAAAGCTTATATAGATGAGATAGAAAATCCTCCTACAGAAGAAATCAAAGAAGATTTATTTATTCCAAACAAGGAAAGAATATTAGAGATGTTTAAACAGTCTTTAAACCTAAAATATACTAAAGAAGAAACTTCTAAAATAGAAATTGGAAATGTATATTTAAGATTTTCTGAGCATATTCCAGTTTATTTTGTAGTTTTTGAAGAATTTGATAAAGATTTATATAAAGTTTTAAAAATGTCAAAATGGGTAGAACTGGCAAACCATAATGATTTAATAATAAAAGTAAATGATGAATGGTTTATTGTAGAAACTTGGAATGAGTTTTTTTTAAAGGAAGAAGAAATTAAAAACTCAATATATTATGGGAAATTAGAAGAAAAAGATTTTGAAATTATTAAAGACTTTAAAAGAGGAAAAATAAAAGAATTACCTGAAGATAAAAGGGGCATTTTTGCGGTATCAGAGCATACATATCAGATAAAGTTTCATCAGAAAGAAAGTGAAATAGTTAGAGAATATAAATTTAGAATTTTTGAAGAGCTTTTAGAAGAAAATGTTATACAAATTCCTCCAGAAAGAGAAGAGCAGATAAAATTAAAATTAGTTGCAGGTAAAGAAAAGTTAACATCAAGAGGAGATAACTTTATACTTTTTGCAGATAAAGAAAGTAATGTATTTAAACTGATTTTTCCTTCTGAAATACAAGGTAAAGAAGGAATTTTAAAAGTTTTTGACCAGATTTATGAAATTGAAGAAATACCAGAGGAAATATTTATAAAAACTCAAAACAATATAGAAGATATTGATATTGAAGAACTTGCTAAAAATATAAATATTGAGGTTAAAAGTGATTAAACAGCTTTATCAAACTGACAAAAACTTAGCAATAAGGCTGATAAATGAAGAAGAAATAAAACCAGAAGAAACACAAGAACTGTATGAACTTTTAAACGAAAAAGATGATGAGCTTTTATTTGCGATATACAGTTATTTTAATAAAAATCCTCAACATTTAGATTTAAAAAAATTTTCTCAAATAACAAAAATACCTGTTTTCGTTCTACATAAGATATTTACTGAAAAACCTATTAAGGTTAAATTTCCGGTAGTGAATAATAAAGAAGCTGATATAGCATCTGCATATATATTTATATTTAATAAAGAAATTCCCCAAAATACATTTTTCAATAAAGAAGAACTAAAAATTATAAAAAGGTTTCTAAAACAAAGAAATATAAACAGAAATTTTTTTGTCATTTTTGACAAACAGTTTAAAGGTAAATCATATCTACTTGCAGTTGTTGCAGGACTTATACTTCCTGAATATATTTTGGAAGATTTTGCTTTTACAGGGGAAGTAAACGAAGAAGGAGAAATATATCCTGTTGGATACATAAAAAATAAAAAGAAAATTGCAGATAAAAACAATCTAAACCTTATAACATACGAAGATATCTATCATATAGATGAGCTTATTTATTATTTAGGAGAAGAAGCTATAGATATACCTTTTGTGCAACTTTCAAATAAAACAGAAGAAGAAGCTTACATTTCATTAGAAAAACTAGAAAACAAAATAAAAGAAAAGATAAACTTTTATTCATTAGAAAAATTAGAAAAATTTTTTGGAATATCAAAAAAAGACCTAATTTTAACCAGTGAATATTTACCTAAACCTGAAAAAGATAATAATCAATGGATTAACACTATTAAAACTTTTGAAGAAAAACTAAAAAAAATCTACTCAAGTATAAAAAGAAAAAAAAGAATTTTGCATTTTTCAGGCTCTATATCCTCTTTAGCTTTTGGTTTTGGTATAAAACTTGGAACAAAAAAACCTGTTATTGTTTACCATTATCAAGCAGATAATTATCACAAAGTAATAGACTTATCTAATGAAGAACAAATCAGACAGATTAAACATATAAAAGAAAAGCTGGAAAATTTAGAAATTAAACAATTAAAAGGAAACAAAAACGCAAAAGAGTTAGCCATTGCAATATGGATAGCAGGGCACAACCCTTATGGAGATGTTTTAAGATTTTCGGAAAACAAAAATTGGGAAGTTATAGGAATAGAAGCTAAAAAATTTAAAGGAAACTTGCCTTTACCGAAGAAAAGGGAATATGAAAATCTATGGTTAGAAATTACAAGAGAAATTTTTACAGTTATAAATGACATGAAAAATAAAAAATATGAAAGGATACATATATTTTTAAGCTCGCCTGTTGCTATATCTTTTGCTTCTGGCATGGCAATAGGTCATTTTATAAATGGAACAGTTTATAACATAAATAAGAATGATGAAACTCCATATTTTGCTACTTTTAATATAGAAGATAAAGCTTTATATAGCATGTTTTAGAATTTTATAATGATATAATTTCTCCTATTAAGAAATTTATTACTTCTAAAATTAGCATTAAAAGGAAACAAAAATGGAAAAAATAGATCCTAAAAATCTTTGGGCTCTTAATCGATCTATTTTAGCACTTATAAGGACTTCTATATCTCTGATAGTATTGGGGTTTGTTGTAGAAAAATTCGACTTATTCCTAAAAGAAATTTCCTTACATATATCAAATACAGTGCCTCAAACAATTAACAAAAGTGAGGAATTATATCATTATCTAGGATTATTTATAACATTTGTAGGAATAGGATTAGGTTTCTACACAATTCTCTACTATAAAAAGCAATTATACTTATTAAAAGAAGGTAAAGTAAAAGATGATGAGTATCTATTTTATGTAATAAGTTTCCTTGTTTCAATATTTGGTATAGTAATGTTTTTAGGAATGCTCTTTTTATAGGAATGATGCAATGAGTATAAAACCATTAAGGAATAGAGAAATAAGGGAAGTCATTCGCCACTTCACCCCTAATTGGTTTACATTGAATATGGGAACTGGTATAGCATTCTTAACTTTACACAACTTAAATGTTAGACTAATTCCTGCTCAAACACTTATAGTCAAAGTTTTGTGGTTTACAGATATATTTTTCTTTTTGCTTTTTTCCTTTTTATTTATAGCAAGAGCTATTCTATTTCCAGGAATTATGAAACTATTACTTAAACATCCTGTTCAGTCTATGTTTCTAGGAGCTATTCCAATGGCTCTAGTTCCAATTATTAATGGAATTATAATATTTGGACCTTCTTTAGTGGGAAATGAAGCTTTCCATATTGCTCTTATTTTATGGTGTATAGATATTTTTTTTGCAGTAAGTGTTGGATGGTTAGTTCCTTATTTTATGTTTACAGTACAAAAGCATGATAAACTTGAAAATATGACAGCAGTTTGGCTTTTACCAATTGTCGCTTCAGAAGTTGCGGCTTCTGCTGGAGGTATGTTGGCTCCACATTTTTCAGGTATTACTGCTCAAGCAATAGTTATTATTAGTTATGTTTTATGGGCATTTTCTGTTCCATTAGCTTTATCTATTCTTGTTATCTTATTCTTAAGATTAGTTCTACATAAGCTTCCACCTAGAGCTATGGCTGTAACAAGTTGGCTTACATTAGGTCCTCTGGGAACAGGTTCTTTAGATCTACTATTACTTGGTAATGCATCTAAAGTTGCTTTTACAGAGACAAGTTTTGTTCATGTTGCAGATTTTTTATTTTCATTTGGGTTCATTACAGGACTATTATTATGGGGATATGGTCTGTGGTGGTATGTTATGGCTTGGCTTATTACAATTAAATTCTTTAAAGAAGGTTTGCCTTTCAATATGGGATGGTGGGGATTTACTTTTCCTGTAGGTGTATTTACCGCTGCAACATTACAACTTTGGCACATAACAGGATTCGAAGCTTTTAGAATTTTGGGGATTCTTTTTTGTATTCAGTTAATGATTTTCTGGGTATTGGTTTTTGTAAAAACTCTTAAGGGTATGTGGTCTGGATATCTTTTCCAAGCACCATGTTTATCTGAGGAAACAGGACTACCAAAACCTATAGAAGATTGCAAAAAAGAAAAATAAAAAATTTTACATTTGTTATAGGTATTTTGAAAATTTTGATAGAAATTTTTCTCTAAAAAAAGAATATATGCTTTAAATATTATTTCACTATTATAAAAAAATCCCCTACATTAGAATATCC